>NZ_JAAGPG010000663.1:0-3911 GCF_017104665.1 Burkholderia sp. Se-20378
TATCGCGCGCATGGTGCGCGCCGAGCTCGAACGCGTCGAACGCGCGAAGGCGTCGCGCGCCGGCTCGCGCCTGTCCGATTGATCGTTCGCTGAAGGAAACCCGCCCATGATGATGTCGCTCGACCAGTTCGTTTTCAGCCTGGCGACCACGCCTTACCAGGAGCTCCAGCGCCAGCGCAACTGGAAGCACCGCACCAGCTCGCGCATCGGCGTGCGCGATGCGAGCCAGTTCACCGGCGCCGGCGACGACACGATCACCCTGTCCGGCATCGTCGCCCCCGACAACGGCATCGGCGAGATCGCGTCGATCGAAGCGCTCGCCCGGATGGGCGACGCCGGCGACGCCTATGTGCTCGTCGACGGGAACGGCAACGTGTACGGCGCGTACGTGATCGACAGCCTCAACGAGACCGCCACGTACCACACGAAGGAAGGCATCGCGCGCAAGATCGCGTTCACGCTGACGCTCAAGCGCGTCGACGACGGCGTGCTGGCCGAGCCGCAGCAGGACGACGAAAGCGGAGCGGACGAGCAATGAGCACGGTGGAACGCAAGCCGGGCGATGCGCAGGCCCGCGCGGGTCGCGTGCAGCCGCAGGCCGACTATCGGATCACGCTCGACGGCCGCGACCTGTCGCGCCTGATCGCGCCCAACCTCATCAGCCTGTCGCTGTCGGAATCGCGCGCGGACGAAGCCGACATGCTCGACCTGGTGCTCGACGACGCGCGCGGCACGTTCGCGATTCCGAAGCGTGGCGCGAGCATCAAGCTGTCGATCGGCTGGGTCGGCGAGCCGCTCGTCGACAAGGGCGCGTTCACGGTCGACGAAGTCGAGCACAGCGGCGCACCGGACGTCATCACGATCCGCGCACGTTCGGCCTCGATGACGAACGGCATGCACGAACGCCGCGAGAAAAGCTGGCACCGGCAGACGATCGGCGCGATCGTGCGCACCATCGCGACACGCTACGGGCTCACGGCCGCCGTCGACGCCACGCTCGCCGCGACGCGGATCGACCACGTCGACCAGACGCAGGAATCCGACATGTCGTTCCTGACGCGCCTCGCCAAGCGCTACGACGCGGTGATGACCGTGAAGGACAAGCGTCTGCTGTTCACGCCGATCGGCAGCGGCAAGACCGTCAGCGGCAAGCCGCTCGACGTGCTGGCCATCACGCGCGCGAGCGGCGACCAGCATCGTTACCACATCGCGCAGCGCGACGATTACACGTCGGTGCGCGCGCACTATCACTCGAATGGCAGCGCGCGGCGGCTGTCGGTGGTCGTCGGTGACGCGAAAGGCAAGAACGCCAAGGTGCTGCCCGAGGATTACGCGACGGAAGCCGAGGCCCGGGCGGCCGCGCAAGCCGACTATGCGCGCACGCAGCGCGGCCAGTCGACGCTGAGCTACACGCTCGCACTGGGCCGGCCCGAACTGTTTCCCGAGATGCCCGTCACCGTGACGGGGTTCAAGCCGGAAATCGACGAGACGCCGTGGCTCGTGAAGAAGGCGACGCACACGATCGGCGACGGCGGGTTCACGACCGCGCTCGAGCTCGAGGTACGCGACGCGCCGAAGAAGTCGGGGCGAACCGGCAAGCGCTGACGGGTGAAATGGCAAGCGGCGACCGACGCCGCGATGCCCGGCACGCGATCGCGTGGCGGCGATCACGGTGGCGAATTCAGGATCTCGGGGGGCGGGGTGAGGTAACGCGCGGGATGCGCGGCTCGGGTTCGATGCAACGGCCGGAGCGAATGCCGGCCGGCGGGGATGAGGGGTGGGGATTCAGCTCGATTGCTGACGCCCGCCGAGCGTCATGCGCGTGTCCCGCGCGTCGCCGCATTGCTGCAACGTGGCACGCGCATCGCGCAAATTGGCCATCGCCTGCAGCGCGGCCTCGAGCACCTGCCCGACCGACAGCATCGCGCTGTCGATCTTTGCGTGCGCGTCGGCCCGCTCGTCGTCGGTCAGGTCCGGACGATATCGCGGCGGGCCCATCGTCAATCCACGCGTGTCCGCGCGATGGTCGGCGTGCGCCGACGCGCCGATCGTCCCGATGTCGTGCTTCCTGTTGGTGTCCATTTTCCGGTCTCCGCAAACTCAGTCATCCACCGGGGGCCGCCTGACACGACGGGTCGCCTCGGAACGCCCCGCCGCCAGCTCGCCGGCTTTCAGAATGCTAAACCAATACTGTATGGATATACAGTGATTCGTCCGATTTTATCCGATGCGCTTGCGCGATGCGCTCAGCGCGCCGCCGTGGAATCGGGAAAACGGAAAGGAGACGGGCCGCCCGCGTCACGCCCTGGATCGGGCAGCGTGCGACCGCATGCAGCATGCTGCCGGCATGCGCAGCAGAGCGTGCGTCGGGCCGCGCGGCCGCTTATTTCTTCGGTTGCTTCGCCGCGCGTTCGGACTTCAGCCGTTCGACCTCGGCCATCGCCCGCTCGACGTTTTCCGCCGTGCGCTGATCGAGTGCCGCGCGGCGATTCTCCGGCAGGCGCTTCGCGCGCCGCGGCGCCGCAGCCGCCTGCACCATCGCGCCCGTGCTGATGCAACTGGCGAGAAACGCGTGCAGCGATGCCTTGCCGGCGTCGTTGAGCTGCCGGTACATCGCCAGCACGTCGGCTTCGTCCGCGTCGCGGCTGCCGGCCTCCGACGCGGGTTCGCCTGCGGCGGACCGTTCGCCGGTCAGCACGTAGCCGATATCGACACCGATCTCGCGAACGGCCAGCAGATAGGTCGCGTCGGGAGAGCGCTCATCCGACTCGTACGCCGACTGCGAGCGCCTCGCGACACCGCCCACGGTCGCAAACTCGTCCTGGCTGAGTCCGATCCGCAAGCGCTCGTCCCGCAAGCGACTCCCGATTTGTGTCATAAATTACCCATTAACAATTGACGCGCTGTTTTTTGCTCATTACACTGGCCTTACCGTAACGCAAGACTATCTCCACAAAGTATACCGACCATGACTACTCCCAAAGGCGCGCGCCGTTCGCCGCGCGGCACGATGTCGGACAAACCCGTCTACGTAGGGCTGACACCGGTCGAGCGCGGCGAGCTCGAGCAGCTCGCCGCGCAGCGCAACCGCTCGATCTCCAGCATGGCGCGGGAACTGATCCGCATCGGCGCGAGCCACCTGCGCGCGATCGCGACGCCGCGCTCGCGCACCGCTGGCCGTTGAACCGGGCGCCCTCATGTTCTCCACCTTCGAGCGCGCCCGACCGTCCGTGCCCGCAGCGTCGATTGTGAGCCGCGCGCACGCCCGCACCAATCAGCCGATCGGCCAGCGATGCAGCCGGATCGCCCGCGCGGCCCACTGCCCGTCCGGCCATGCGCCGACTCTCGCCCGGAGCACGCCCTCATGCGAATCCTGAACCGTTGCCCGCACTGCCGCACCCGCGCCACCGCACGCAGCAGCCGCGAAATGTCGCTGACGTTCCGCGAAATCACCTTCCAGTGCGCGAATCCGGAGTGCGGCCACACGTACGTCGTCAACATGGAATTCGCCCGCACGCTGTCGCCGTCCGCCGTCCCGAACCTCTCGTTGCAGTTGCCGCTCTCGCCGCACGTCCGCGAACGCCTGGCCGCGCAACTCGAGCTGCCGGTCTGACGCCCTAACCCCTCGTTCCCGCGTTTCCCTCGCATCGTGCCTGAACGGCGCGAGGGTTCGTCTTTGCCATTGAAAAGGACACCTCATGATCCCGATCCAAGCGGGCCGTGCCATTCGATGCCCCGCCAGCCCGGCGATGGTCGGCCACCCCGCGCACTGCGCACGGGTCGACTGCCCGGAGGCGCGCACATGAACCGCTACGCCACCGAACCCGCGCCGCATGACGCCGCGCTGCACGCGGCCATCGCGGCGGCCGCCGACACGCTGAACTTCGACGCCCCGCCGGACAGCCCCGCAC
>NZ_JAAGPG010000664.1:0-4128 GCF_017104665.1 Burkholderia sp. Se-20378
CCCGACGCCGTCGCCGGCGCGCTGGTGCCGCCCGAACCGCCACGGAAATCGGTGACATACCAACCCGAACCCTTCAGCTGGAAGCCCGCAGCAGTGACCTGCTTGCGAAATGCATCCTTCCCGCATTCCGGGCACTGCGACAGCGGCGCGTCGCTCATCTTCTGGAGCACGTCCTTCGCGAAACCACACGCTTCGCATCGATAGGCGTAGATCGGCATGATATTTTTCCCGCGGAAACTGGAAACGGCTTGCAAAACCTTGAATTATAGCCGAAACCCTGCCGCGCTCCGGCAATGGCCGCGACACCCGCGCATCAGCGGCGACGCCACGTGAGCCAGCGCTCGTGTCCTTCGAACACCGCGAGCGAATCGGTCACGGGCAAATCCTCGATCAGCTCGAAGTGCGGCGTGAGCAGCGCATCGAGTTCGGCACGCTCGATTCCGAACGGCGGCCCCTTCGGTTTAGCCATCAGGAAGAAATAGCCGGCCAGCAATCCGTCAGCAGGCAGCAGCTCGGCCATCCGCGCCGCATAGTCGGCACGCATGGCCGGCGGCAGCGCGCACAGGAACGCGCGCTCGTACACCCACTGCACGTCGAACGGCGGCCGGTACGCAAAGAAATCGGCCTGCTCGACGACTTCCGCATGCGCGCCGAGCTGCGCCTTCGCGGCAGCCACCGCCTGCGCGGCGAAATCGATCGCACGCACGGGCCAGCCGGCTTCGGCCAGCCACCCGGCTTCCTGCGCACTGCCGCAGCCGGGAATCAGCACCGCGCACGGCTCGAGCCGATGCGCGAACACACCAAAACCCTCGGGCACGCCACCGAATTCCCACGGCGTCACGCCACGCTCGAAACGCTCGTCCCAGAACGATGCGTCGCCGGGATCGCGCGTCGTGAAATCGGCGGCGGCCGGCACATTCGGCTTCGGTTGCTTCGGATCGGACATCGCCGCACTCCTTTCGGTCAGGCGCCGTATGCGAGCAAGATCAGCACACGCGCAACGAGCGCCCCGACGCCAACGGCGAGGCCAAAGATCAGCAGCGCCTGCAGCAGCCGGTTCGTCCGCTTCTGCTCGACGAGGATCTGGCGCATCAGGTCTTCGCTCGCCGCGCGCGGCGCGTCATGGCGCGCCGCCATCGCATGGTGGATCAGGCGCGGCAATTGCGGCAGCGTCTTGCTCCACTGCGGCGCCTCGACCTTGAAGCGCTCGTACCAGCCGCGCAAGCCGATCTGCTCGGTCATCCAGCGCTCGAGGTACGGCTTCGCGGTCTTCCACAGGTCGAGCTCGGGGTCGAGCGAGCGGCCGAGGCCTTCGACGTTCAGCATCGTCTTCTGCAGCAGCACGAGTTGCGGCTGGATCTCGACGTTGAAGCGGCGCGACGTCGAGAACAGGCGCATCAGCACCTGGCCGAGCGAGATGTCCTTCAGCGCACGGTCGAAATACGGCTCGCACACCGCGCGGATCGCGCTTTCGAGTTCCTCGACACGCGTTTCAGGCGGCACCCAGCCCGATTCGAGGTGGAGCGTCGCGACGCGGTGGTAGTCGCGCTTGAAGAATGCGAGGAAGTTCTGCGCGAGGTAGTTCTTGTCGAAATCGGACAGCGCGCCGACGATCCCGAAATCGAGCGCGACGTAGCGGCCGAACGTGTTCGGATCGAGGCTCACCTGGATGTTGCCCGGGTGCATGTCCGCGTGGAAGAAGCCGTCGCGGAACACCTGCGTGAAGAAGATCTCGACGCCTTCACGCGCGAGCTTCTTGATGTCGACGCCGGCCGAACGCAGCGTCTCGACCTGGCTGATCGGCACGCCGGTCATGCGCTCCATCACGAGCACCTGCGACGTCGAGAAATCCCAGAACATTTCGGGCACGAGCAGCAGGTCGAGGCCCGCGAAGTTGCGGCGCAGCTGGCTGCCGTTGGCGGCCTCGCGCATCAGGTCGAGCTCGTCGTGCAGGTACTTGTCGAATTCGGCGACGACCTCGCGCGGCTTCAGGCGCCGGCCGTCGGCCCACATGCGTTCGGTCCAGATCGCGATGTCGCGCATCAGCGCGAGGTCGGAATCGATCACGGACAGCATGTTCGGGCGCAGCACCTTGACGGCGACGGCCTTGCCCGCGTGCTGGCCCTGCTTCAGCTTCGCGAAATGCACCTGCGCGATCGACGCGCTCGCGATCGGCTCGCGCTCGAATTCGTCGAACAGCTCGTCGACCGGCGCACCGAGCGACTTCTCGATGATCCCGATCGCGACCGCCGAATCGAACGGCGGCACCTGGTCCTGCAGCTTCGCGAGCTCGTTCGCGAAATCGACCGACAGCAGGTCGCGGCGCGTGGACAGCACCTGGCCGAACTTCACGAAGATCGGGCCGAGACTTTCGAGCGCGCGGCGCAGCCGCACGGCAGGCGGATCGGAATAGCGGCGGCCGATCGTCGTGATCCGCAGCAGCAGCTTCACGCGCCGGTCGTCGATCCGGGACAGCATCACTTCGTCGAGACCAAAGCGGATGACGGTGTAGACAATCTTGATGAAACGGAAAATGCGCATGCCCTGCGGCCCCTCAGTGCGCGCCGCGCGGGCCGGAACCCGTGCTCGCGCCGATTTTTTGTTCGAGTCGCTCGACCCGCTTTTCGACCCGCGCGAGCGCATCGCGTGCGCGCGCCAGTTCGGCGTCGAAGCCGCCGAGCGACGCGCGCCGGACGACTTGCGGGTTCTCGTCGAGCCAGTATTCGGCGACGGAATCGAGCACGTTGCGGCCGGTGCGTCGCGCGCGCGCACCGGCGTCGCGCACGACCGTCGCGATCCGGAATGCCGCCGCGTCGCCGACCAGCTTCGCGAGATCTTCTTCAGGTTCCCAGCGCAGGTGCTCGGCCAGCTTCGCGATCTGCGTCGCGAACTCCGCGTCGCCCTCGATCTTCACGTGCTTCATTACGGCCGCCTGGCCGCCTTGCAGGAATGCGGCAACGGTATCGCCGGCAAGCGCGATCGATACGTCGACCTGTTGCGCATCGTGCGCGTCGACGGCCGACAGATAGCCGTCGGGCTGCACCAGCAGCGTGAGCGTAACCGGGGGCACGTCGATCCGGGCAGTCTTGCCCGCATACGGAATCAGGCGGTCGCGCGCCCACGATTCGCGGGCGAGCAGGTGATTGACAGCAGCAGCAAAAGGCTTGGCGGCAAAGGTCATCGGGCTGGGAAAGAAAAAACCCGCGCAGGCCGGGCGCCCACGCGGGTTTCTATTGTAACGTCGGATCGTCGGCAGACCGTGCCTGACCGCACACCCGGGCGGCAAGCGGTCGCAGTGCGGCGGCCGTTGCCCGGGTGCCGGCGGCGCGGGCCGCCGGTCACGCTCAGTGCGTGTTGATCTGCTGGATGCCCGCGAGCAGCCAGCCCTGACTGCCCGACTTCGACAGGTTCCACACCTCGTCGAACGGCGCGGCCGACGCATTCGCCGATTCGCGGATCAGGCCGTGGAAGCGCACGCTCGCCGACTGCTCGATGCCGCGGTCCTCGATCGCGACCAGTTCCGCGTCGAGCTGCACGACGTCGGTCTGGTTCGACTCGTTGCCGCGCGAATCGAGGTCGATCTTGATCTCGGCGAACATTTCGGGCGTCGTGAACTCGCGGATGTCGGCCAGGTTGCCCTGGTCCCACGCGGCCTGCAGGCGCACGAAATAGACCTTCGAGCTGCGCAGGAACGCTTCGGTGTCAAAACCGGCCGGCACCTGCAGCGGTGCTGCCGCAGCAGCCGCTGCCGCGCCGGTGGCCGCGGCACCGCCGCCGAACACGCCCTGCGCTTCGTTCGCGTAGCTGCTGCCGCTACCCGCATAGTTGCTGCCGGTGCCGCCCTGCTGGAACGACGGGCTTTGCGAATAACCGCCCGACGACGACGCCGAGCCGCCGACCGAGTACGCCGGCTCCTGCGGACGACGGCGGTTCATGAACTTGCGGATCAGCCAGATGCCGACCGCCGCGAGCAGCGCGATCACGATGACGTTCGCCATCATGCTTGCGAATGCGCCGCCCAGGCCGAAATGCGACAGCAGCGCCGCGATGCCGAGACCGGCCGCGAGACCGGCGATCGGCCCGAGCCAGCGCGAGCGGTTGGGCTGCGCGGCCGGCGCGGGTGCGGCC
>NZ_JAAGPG010000665.1:0-3775 GCF_017104665.1 Burkholderia sp. Se-20378
TGCGCGCGTGCGCGGCCGTCAGCGCGGCGTACCCGACGACGACGCCCGCTTCGCACCGGGCGCTTCGACAGAATCCACGGATCGGCTGCAATTCGATGCCGTCCGCCTGGGCTCGTGCGACATACGTCGTGTCGTCCATTCCGGGCGGCAGCCACAGCACGAAATGAAAGCCCGCGTGTTCGCCGGACACCGTGTACCGCCCGCCGGCGTGCTTCGCCAGTTGGTCGAGCACGACGTCGCGCCGCTGGCGGTACGCGTGACGGGCGGCGCGCAGGTGCTTCGCAAAATCGCCGTGCGCGATGAAGCGGGCCAGCGCCAGCTGCGGCACGACGCCGACCGAGCGTGCGGTCGCATGCCACACGGCCGACAGCGCCGGCCTCAGTTCCGCCGGCACGACCATGAAGCCGATGCGCAGCCCCGAGAACAGCGTCTTGTTGAACGAGCCGCAGTAGATCACGCGATCGCATGCGTCGAGCGATTTCAGCGCGGGCAGCGGGGCGGTCTGGTAGCTGAATTCGCCGTCGTAGTCGTCCTCGATGATCCACGCGCGGGTGCGCTGCGCCCAGTCGAGCAGCTCGAGCCGGCGCGACACCGACATCGTGACGCCGAGCGGCGCCTGGTGGGCGGGCGTGACGTAGGCCGCGCGCGCATCGGGATAGCGGTCCAGCGACGCCGTGTCGATGCCCTCCCGATCGACCGGCACGTCGATCACGGACGCGCCCGCGATCGTGAAGATCTGCCACGCTGATGCATAGCCGGGATCCTCCATCAGCACCGTCGAGCCGGGCGCGAGCAGCGTGCGCGCGACGAGATCGATCGAATGCCGGATGCCGGTCGTGATGAAGATGTCGCCGGCGTCGCACGGGATGCCCCGGTATTCCCGCAGGTAGGCGGCGATTTCAACGCGCAGGCGCTCGACGCCTTGCGCCGGCGTGGCCCCGAGGTCGTTCGCCGTCGCGGCAAGCAGGCTGGCCCCGAGCGCCTTCTTCCATTGCTGCATCGGCAGCAGGCCGGGATCGGCAAGCCGCGCGACGAACGGGACGCCCGGACGGACGCCTTGTTCCGGCACGGCGGCGTCGGTCGTGCGCGTCGGCGCGGCGGGCGCGTCGAAAGGAGGAAGGCCGGTGTCGCGCGACTGCGCGGCCGCGCGCAGATAGTTGTCCGGCACCACCGCGCACACCCGCGACCCCGATCCTTGCGTGCGGGCGATGTAGCCCTCGGAGCACAGCCGGTCGTACGCCGCTTCGACAGTGCCCCGGGCGACGCCCCAGCGCGCGGCGAGGGTGCGGCTGGACGGCAGCGGACTATCGCCGGGAAGCAGGCGCTTCAGGATCGCGTCGCGCAGCGCGTCGGCAATGCACTCCTGCTTCGACTGCGGACTGCCCGTGGACAGTCCGGCAGGACACGGCAGGTCAAGCGGAATCGCGGCTTTGCCTCGCGGCATAGTGGTCTAGTAAGTGGTGGATTTAATGGTCCTTCAGCTTATATCACTTTGACCTTAGATTGCTGTCGACCACATCAATCCGACCGGAGACGGGCTCACCGCATGAAAACGCGTTCATTACCCCAGTGGGGCTGGCTGTTCCTGTTGATGCTCGTCGTGTGCCTGCCGCGGGTCACGATCGATGCGTACCTGCCTTCACTGCCGGCGATGGCGGACGCTTTGCACGGCACCGACGCCCAGTTGCAGCTCACGCTGACCCTGTACATGGTCGGCTATGCGCTGTCGATGCTGGTGTCGGGGCCGTTGTCCGACCGTTACGGCCGCCGTCCCGTCCTGCTCGGCGGCCTGTGTCTCTACGTGGTCGCGAGCGTCGCCTGCGCGTGGTCGGCCAGCGTCACGGCGATCGTTGCCGCCCGCATCTTCCAGGCGTTGGGCGGCTGCAGCGGAACGGTGATCGGCCGCGTGATCGTGCGCGAGCGCTTCCCGACCGCGATGCAGGCCACGATGCTGGGCCGGATCTCGGCCGGCATGGCGTTGTCGCCGGTGATTGCGCCGCTGGCCGGCAGCGCGGTGGCCGAGTGGCTCGGATGGCGCGGCGTGTTCGGATGGCTCGCGGTGGGCGGGCTCATTGCGACGGCGATGGTGCTGCGCTACCTGCCGGAGACCCGCGAGCGCGACGCGCGGCCGGCGCCGGGCAACGGGCTCCTGCGAACATACGCGGGCCTGCTGCGCGAGCGCAGTTTCCTGCGCTACTCGCTCGCCATCAGTTTCGCGTACTGCACGTACTACCCGTTCATCGCGGAATCGTCGACGCTGTTCCAGCGGCAACGGGGCGTATCGGGCCCGGTGTATGCGGCGATTTTCGGGCTGACCGTGCTCGGCTACCTGATCGGCTCGAACCTGTTCGCGCGGACCGGCACGCGCTGGAAGGCCGATTCGGTCATCGCGGCGGCGGCAGGCGTCAACCTGGCCAGCGCCGTCGTGTTGTGGATCGGCGGTGCGATCGCGCCGACGGCGGTGGCGGCGCTCGTCGTCCCGATGTTCTTCGTGATGGTCGCCGTCGGGATCGCGATCCCGGCCTGCCAGTTCGCGGTGATGCAGCCGTACACGACGATCGCCGGGACGGCGTCCGGGCTGTTCTTCTTTATCCAGATGGCGATCACGGCCGCGTGCGGCGGCGTGCTGGCGTGGCTGTCGGACGGCACTGCATGGCCGATGATCGTCGTCACGGTCGGTGCGAGCGTCGCGTTCCTGGCGGTGGCGGTCGGCCTGCGCGATCGGCGGCAGGCAGGCGACGGTTCGCGCTTCGCGACGCGGAACCGTCCCGCTGCCGAGCGCTGAGGGACGGCCGGCGCGGCGGCCGACTTGCGCCCGCGCGGGCGGCGCAACCCGTGTTTCCGCGAGGCGTCGCGATGGAAAGGATCATGTAATGTAGCGGCCTGTCGCTGACCTTACCGGAATCCCCATGCGTGTGCTGCTCGTCGAAGACAATCCGAACCTCGCCCAGTCGCTGAACGACGCGCTGAGCGCGGCGCGCTTCGCGGTCGATCACATGGCGGACGGCGAGGCGGCCGACCACGTGCTGCGCACGCAGGATTACGCGCTGGTGATTCTCGATCTCGGGCTGCCGAAGCTCGACGGGCTGGAAGTGCTGCGGCGGCTGCGCGCGCGGCGCAATCCGGTGCCGGTGCTGATTCTGACCGCACACGGGTCGGTCGAGGATCGCGTGAAAGGGCTCGATCTCGGCGCCGACGACTATCTCGCGAAGCCGTTCGAACTGACCGAGCTGGAGGCGCGCGCCCGCGCGCTGATCCGCCGCAGCCTCGGCCACGAGCATTCGCGGGTCGAATGCGGGCCGCTTTCGTACGACAGTATCGACCGCAGCTTCCATCTCGCGGGCGAGCCGCTGTCGCTCACGCCGCGCGAGCGCTCGGTGCTCGAGGTGCTGATCCTGCGCAACGGTCGCGCGATCAACAAGGAAACGCTGTCGGAGAAGATCTTCGGGCTCGACGAGTCGGTGAACGCCGATGCGATCGAGATCTACGTGTACCGGCTGCGCAAGAAGCTCGAAAACACGGGCGTCGCGATCGTCACGCTGCGCGGGCTCGGTTATCTGCTGGAAGCGAAGGCGGAGACGGCGGAATGAACCGCTGCCGCGCTCATGATCCTTGCACGGGAGCGGTGGACGCGTTGACGCGCTGCGCGGGGCCGGCACGTTCGCGGCCCGCCCACGACACGCATGCCATTCGCGGCCGACCGCGCGGGCGCGGAGCGGTGCGCCGTGCATGCTCCGCGATGCCCCACGGGGCGGCCCGGCAGGGGGCCGCGTGA
>NZ_JAAGPG010000666.1:0-239 GCF_017104665.1 Burkholderia sp. Se-20378
AGCATTAAAAAAAAAAAAAAACGCACTCTTAGTGTCCCGTGCTGGCTACGAACTGAACGGTACTAGTCGACGAATCGTCACTACACTAGCCGTGCACAACGGCCCGTGAGGAGTCGCACAATCTCCTACTCCGCACGACTGCGACAGTCGAGCCACCACACCCAACCATGGCCGGTCACGCTCCTCATCGCCCGTACTCCGACACGACACACCACCCGCACTGAACCACCCCAATGCGC
>NZ_JAAGPG010000667.1:0-3822 GCF_017104665.1 Burkholderia sp. Se-20378
CCCGCACCGGCGATCTCGCGACGCTGCGCGACGGCCGGCTGTATTTCGACGGCCGGATCGATCACGAAGTGAAGATCAGCGGCGTGCGCATCGACCCGCGCGAGATCGAGGACGCGCTGCTGCGCGAACCGGACGTGCGCGAGGCGGCGGTCGTCGCATCCCGCAGCGGTGCAGGCACGGTGACGCTCGCGGCGTTCGTCGCGGGGCCGGCCGAGCCTGCCGCGTTGCGCATGCAACTGGCGCAGCGGTTGCCGGCGGCTGCGATTCCGGACCGCTGGCACGTGCTCGAGCGGCTGCCGCGCAACGCGAACGGCAAGATCGATCGCAACGCGCTGCAGCGCGCCGATGCGCGGCGTGACGACGCGACTGACGATCCGCGCGCCGGCGCACTGGAGCGGCAGGTGATGGCCGTGTGGCGGAACGTGCTCGGCGATGTCGCCCTGACGCCGGACGCCAATTTCTTCGACATCGGCGGCAAGTCGCTGCAGGCGATGCAGGCGAGCGCCCGACTCGCGGCGGAACTCGGGCGCGACGTGCCCGTCTCGATGCTGTTCCGGCACCCGACGATCGCGATGCTGACGGCCGCATTGCGCACACCGCTGGCGTACCGGCCGCGCACGGAGCGCAACGCGTTCGCGGCGCACCTGGCGATCCAGTCGGGCTCGGGTGCCGCACCTCGGCTCATCTGCATTCATCCGGCCGACGGCCTCGCGTGGAGTTACCTGCGACTTGCCGCCTACCTGCCCGACGCGACGATCGACGGGTTGCAGCTTTCGGTCGACGACACGCGCGATGCCGCCGATTTCGACGCACTCGTGCGGACCTATGTGCGGCGCGTACGGGCCTTGCAGCCCGACGGGCCGTATCACCTGCTGGGCTGGTCGCTCGGCGGCGCGCTGGCTCATGGCGTTGCGGCGGCGCTGGCGCGCGACGGCGACGCGGTCGGCACGCTTGCGCTGATGGACAGCTATCCGTCGTCGGCATGGACGGCGCAGCCGATGCCGGCCTGCGCAGACGCGCTGCGGATCCTGCTGACGGTCAACGGCGACTTCGATACAGCCGACTTGTCCGACACCGTGCTGCGACAACGCCTGCTGCGCGCGAACAGCCCGTTCGCGGCGCTCGGCGGCGCAGGTCTCGATGCGTTTGTCGCGGCGACGCTGCGGCAGATGCGCCTGTTTCGCGACGCATCGACGCCGCGCTACGACGGCGAACTGCTGCTCTTCAACGCGACCCGCAAGCGGCAGGGCATACCGACGCCCGAAAGCTGGCATGCACATCGGCCTTCGGGGACGCTGACCTGCCATGCGCTCGACTGCTCGCACGACGGCATGTCGGACCCCGAACCGATGGCGGCGATCGGCGCCGTCCTCACCGAACGGCTCGCCGCAGCGGCGGGCCCGGATCTTCAATCACGGAATTCGAATCGATGAACAGCAATCCGAACCTGACTTTCCCGGCTGGTATCGCCGTCGTGACCGGTGCGGCGCGGGGAATCGGCGCCGCGGTCGTGCGCGCGCTTGCCACGCACGGCGTGGACGTGGGTGCCTTCGACAGGGATGGCGACGCGCTGGCGCGCACGATCGCCGACAGCCCGCCGACGCCCGGGCGCGTGCACGCGTTTTCGGTCGACGTCGCGGACGCGCGTGCGGTGCAGGTGGCCGTCGAACGAGTGGAATCATCGGTCGGTCCGATCGGCATGCTCGCCAACGTTGCCGGCGTGCTGCGGCTTTCGGGCGCGACGTCGCTGACGGACGATGACTGGGCGCATTGCTTCGCGGTCAATGCCGACGGCGTGTTTCATCTGTCGCGCGCGGTCGCGCCGCTGATGGTCGCGCGTCGGGCGGGCGCCATCGTGACCGTCGGATCGAATGCGGCGCTCGTGCCGCGCACGCAGATGGCGGCGTATGCGGCATCGAAGGCGGCGGCCCATCAGTTCACCCGTTGCCTCGGGCTCGAACTGGCGGGGCACGGCATTCGCTGCAACATCGTCGCGCCGGGATCGACCGACACGCCGATGCAGCGCCAGCTCTGGCATGGCCCGGAAGGCCCGGCAGGCGTCATTGCGGGGGCGCTCGACAGTTACCGGAACGGCATTCCGCTCGGCCGCATCGCGACTCCCGGCGATATCGCCGAAGCCGTGCTGTTCCTGCTGTCCGACGCGTCGCGTCACGTGACGCTGCACACGCTGTGCGTGGACGGCGGCGCGACGCTCGGCGCATGACGCGCGAACGGTTTTCGGAGCCCTGGCCATGAAACATCTCACTGCCACTACCGAACAGGGGGCGGCGGGCGCATTTGCGCAGCCCCGTCAAGACGAGCGGCTGCGCGTCGGCGCACCGCTGCCGTCACCCGAAACGCTACGCCGCGACGTGCCGGCCTCGTTCGCCGCGCGGGCGACCGTCGACACGGGGCGCGCGCAGTTGCGGGCGATCCTCGAGCGGCGCGATGCGCGCCGGATCGTCGTCGTCGGTCCATGCTCGATCCACGATCCCGACGCGGCGCTCGACTACGCGCGGCGGCTTGCCACGCTCGCGCATGCGGTGCGGGACACGTTCTGCGTCGTCATGCGCGTCTACTTCGAGAAGCCGCGCACGACGGTCGGGTGGAAAGGGCTGATCAACGATCCGGGGCTCGACGGCAGCCATCGCATCGAGGACGGCCTGCGCATCGCGCGGCAGCTGCTCGCCGACATCAATGCGATCGGGTTGCCGGCCGCGACCGAAGCGCTCGACGTGATGACGCCGCAGTACCTGGGCGACCTGGTGAGCTGGGTCGCGGTCGGCGCCCGGACGACCGAGTCGCAGATCCACCGCGAGATGGCTTCGGGTCTGCCGATGCCGGTCGGTTTCAAGAACGGGACGGACGGCCAGATCGACGTCGCGGCTCACGCGATGCTGGCCAGCATGCGGCCGCACACGTTCATCGGGATCGACGGGGCCGGCCGTCCCGCGCTGCTGCACAGCGCGGGCAATCCGCATGCGCATCTCGTGCTGCGCGGCGGCCGGCACGGACCCAACTACGACAGGGCATCGGTCGTGGCCGCGGCAGACACGTTGCGGGCCAGCCGCTTGCCCGCGAACGTGCTGATCGATTGCTCGCATGCGAACTGCGGGAAGCAGGCGATGCGGCAGCTGGCGGTGCTCGACGACGTCGTCGAGCAGATGCGCGTGGGCGACGACGCGATTCGCGGCGTGATGCTTGAAAGCTTCATCGAGACGGGCGCGCAGCCGCTCGACGGCGCGCTGCGCTACGGCTGCTCGGTGACCGATCCGTGCATCGGCTGGGACGCGACCGCGGATGCGTTGCTGCATGCGCGAAACCGGCTGCTCGCGCGAGCGGGCTGACCGTGGCCGGCACCGGCCGGCCTCCTTCACTTCTCCAACACGACTCCAACACGAACGAATCATGTCGACCCCTTCCGCTGACACCCTGAACCCGCCGGCCGATGCTGGCGCGTCTTTTTTGCCGCTGCTGCTCGCGAACTTCGCGATGGTGGCGGGAACCTATGCGTTCGTCACGATCGCGGGCCCGATGGCCCGGCGCATGCATCTCGAACCGCTGCATGTCGGCGCGATCATCGGCATCGTCGGGCTCGTGTGGATGCTGGCCGCGCCGCGCTGGGCGCGGGTCGCGGATCTGCGCGGACGACTGCCGGCCATGCGCGCGGCGATCGGCGGCTTCATCGCGAGTTCGTTGCTGCTGACGGGGTACGTCGGCTGGGCGCTGCGTGACGGCGGCGCGGCCGTGCCGGCCGTCTGGATCGGCTTCGTCGCGCTGCTCGTCACGCGTGCGGCGATGGGCGGTTGCTACGCGGGCTTG
>NZ_JAAGPG010000668.1:0-4059 GCF_017104665.1 Burkholderia sp. Se-20378
GCCGCGCTGAAGCCCGGGCTGCCGCTCGCGGCGGGCGCGACCACGGTCAACAAGATGTGCGGCTCGGGGATGAAGGCCGCGATGTTCGCGCACGACCTGCTGCTGGCGGGTTCGGCAGGCGTCGCCGTCGCGGGCGGGATGGAGAGCATGACGAATGCGCCGTACCTGCTGCCGAAGGCACGCGCGGGGATGCGCATGGGTCACGGGCAGGTGCTCGATCACATGTTCCTCGACGGGCTCGAGGACGCGTACGAGAAGGGCCGTCTGATGGGCACGTTCGCCGAGGATTGCGCGCAGGCGTACCAGTTCACGCGCGAGGCGCAGGATGCATTCGCGATCGCATCGCTGACGCGCGCGCAACGTGCGATCGCCGACGGGCATTTCGTGTCGGAGATCGCACCGGTGACCGTGAAGGCGGGCAAGAGCGAAACGGTCGTGTCGATCGACGAGCAGCCGGGCAAGGCGAGGCTCGACAAGATCCCGACGCTGAAGGCTGCTTTCCGCGACGGCGGCACGGTGACGGCCGCCAATGCGTCGTCGATCTCGGACGGCGCGGCCGCACTCGTGATGATGCGCCGCTCGGAAGCGGAGCGCCTCGGCCTCACGCCGAAGGCCGTGATCGTCGGGCATTCGACTTACGCGGACAAGCCGGGCCTGTTCGCGACCGCGCCGATCGGCGCGCTGCGCAAGCTGTCGGAGAAAACCGGCTGGAACCTGCGCGATGTCGACCTGTTCGAAATCAACGAAGCGTTCGCCGTGGTGCCGATGGCCGCGATGCGCGATCTCGACCTGCCGCACGAGAAGGTCAACGTGCATGGCGGCGCGTGCGCGCTGGGGCATCCGATCGGTGCATCGGGGGCGCGCGTGATGGTGACGCTGCTGGCCGCGCTCGAAACGTATGGGATGAAGCGTGGCGTCGCGTCGCTGTGCATCGGCGGTGGCGAGGCGACGGCGATCGCGATCGAGCGCATCGTGTAACGCATCACGCGCAGTACGCATGCTGCGACGCGTACGACGGGTATCGCACGGGCATCACCTGTGCGATACCCGTTTTGCTTTGGGTGGATCGCGTTGTCGCGCTAGTCCTTCACGTGCGGCGACAACGCCCCGCATGCGCGAATCACGAGTTGCACGACCTGTTCGGTCTTGTCGTCGAACGCCTTCTGCGTGAACGTGCGTTTGCCGCTCAGCGCGCGGATCTGCGCATCGAAATCCGCGTAGTGCTGCGTGGTGGCCCAGATCAGGTACATCAGCGCATGCGCGTCGATCGGCGCAAGCAGCCCGCGCGCGATCCAGCCGTCGATGACCTTTACGCGTGTATCGAACCACGGCTTCACGCGTTCCGACAGGATGTCCTGCATGTGCTCCGCACCGTGGATGATCTCGTTGGCCCAGACCTTCGAGCCGAGCGGACGCCGCCGTGAAAGCGCCATCTTCGCGCGCACGTAGGCACCGATCGCTTCGACGGGATCGTCGTCGGCCTCGAACGAACCGGCCGCGCGATGCCAGTCCTCGAACAGGTCGTCGAGCACGCGGCGGTACAACGCAAGCTTCGTCGGGAAGTAGTAATGCAGGTTGGCTTTCGGCAGGCCCGCGCGCTCCGCGATCATCGCGGTGCTCGCGCCGTCGAGCCCGCGTTCCGCGAACACGGCCTCCGCACAGGCGAGCAGATGCGCTTCGTTGGACTCGCGGATGTGCGCTTTGCGTCGCCGCAAAGGCGCGGGCGTTTCGTCGCTGTCGGTGGCTTCGGTTGCCGCCTCGTCATGTCTCATCGTTGCCCTCGCGCGGCGGGCGTGCCGCGTTGGGCTTCATTCTAGCCGCTGATTCGCATCGAACGCACGCGTACCGATATCGCGCATTCATCGCCATGCTGCGTTGCGATGGCACGTTTCTCGCTCCATTCATTCACGCAAGAAAGAGATTGATTTGGTCATTTTGATCGTCTAAAACCTGTCCAATCGGACAGGATTCGACGAGCGGCGGAAATCTTTCAACCGGATTCGTCGGACGATCTTCGCGAACGATCGGGGCATGCACCGCGCTTGGGCGCCGTTGCCCCGAAACAGGCATGACACGCACCGGCACAGACCGGGCTGACGATATCACCGACCCCACAGGAGCGATACGAATGAACGCGGTATCGGAAACAGTGAAGCGGGCAGCTTTCGACACGTCGATCAAGGTCGACGGCAAGCGGTTGTGGGACAGCCTGATGGAAGTCGCGAAGATCGGCGCGACGCCGAAGGGCGGCGTGTGCCGCCTCGCGCTGACCGATCTCGACAAGGCCGGCCGCGACCTGATCGTTGGCTGGGCGAAGGCCGCCGGCTGCACGGTGACGGTCGATACGATGGGCAACGTGTTCATGCGTCGCGCGGGCCGTGTGGCCGATGCGGCGCCGGTCGTCACGGGCTCGCACGCGGATTCGCAGCCGACGGGCGGTCGCTTCGACGGCATCTACGGCGTGCTCGGCGGCCTCGAGGTGATTCGCAGTCTCAACGATCACGGCATCGAGACCGAGCATCCGGTCGAGGTCGTGATCTGGACCAACGAGGAAGGCTCGCGCTTCGCGCCCGCGATGGTCGCCTCCGGCGTGTTCGCGGGCGTGTTTCCGCTCGAATACGGGCTGTCGCGCAAGGATGTGGACGGCAAGACGATCGGCGAGGAACTGGCGCGCATCGGCTATGCGGGTGACGTGCCCTGCGGCGGACGCAAGCTGCACGCGGCATTCGAACTGCATATCGAGCAGGGGCCGATTCTCGAGGCGGAGTGCAAGACGATCGGCGTCGTGACCGACGCGCAGGGGCAGCGCTGGTACGAGATCACGTTCACGGGCCAGGAAGCGCATGCGGGGCCGACACCGATGCCGCGTCGCCGCGATGCGCTGCTCGGCGCGTCGCGCGTGGTCGATCTCGTCAACCGGATCGGCCTCGATCATGCGCCGTTCGGCTGTGCGACGGTCGGCATGATGCAGGTCTACCCGAACTCGCGCAACGTGATTCCCGGCCGCGTGTTCTTCACCGTCGATTTCCGTCATCCGGACGACGAGGTGCTCGCGAAGATGGACGCCGCGCTGCGTGACGGCGTGGCGCGCATCGCCGCCGACATCGGGCTCGAGACCGAACTCGAGCAGATTTTCTATTACAAGCCGGTCGCGTTCGACGCTGCCTGTGTGGAAGCCGTGCGCAGTGCGGCCGACCGCTTCGGCTTCTCGCATCGCGACATCGTGTCGGGTGCCGGTCACGATGCGTGCTACCTCGCGCAGGTCGCGCCGACGTCGATGGTGTTCGTGCCGTGTGTCGACGGCATCAGCCACAACGAGATCGAGGACGCGACGCCCGCGTGGATCGAGGCCGGCGCGAACGTGCTGCTGCACGCGATGCTGTCGCGCGCATGCGAGCCGGCTTCATGACGCCTGGACCGTAGCAGCCGGCAGGCTGCTCAGCGCCTGACAGCCTGACCGTAGCATTCCTAATAACGACCGCCCCGACTGTGCATTCGCAGCCGGCGGGGACGGCTTTGTCTCCACCCAGTCGAAGGAACGCGTATGACCACCAAGCCAACCGGCGATATCGCCGCGCATCGCCTGTCGTCCACGCAACTCTCGTGCGAATTCGCCGATATCGCGCCGCTGCTCGATCCGACTGCCGCCGCGGCCGCCGCCAGCCGCTGCCACTACTGCTACGACGCGCCGTGCGTGCAGGCCTGCCCGACGCAGATCGACATCCCGAGCTTCATCCGCAAGATCGGCAACGGCAACCTGAAGGGCGCCGCGACCGACATCCTGTCGGCGAATCCGCTCGGCGGGATGTGCGCACGCGTGTGTCCGACCGAGATCCTGTGCGAAGGCGCATGCGTGCGCAACCACCAGGATGCGCAGCCCGTCGCGATCGGCGCGCTGCAGCGGCATGCAACCGACTGGGCGATGGAGACCGGCGCGGTGCGCTTCACGCGCGCGAGATCGGGAGAGCGTCGGGGAGGGAAAGAGGGTGCGCAAGCGTGTAGACCACGGTGGGCGCCCAAGCATTCAAACAAAAAAATACACTGGACAACACATGTCAC
>NZ_JAAGPG010000669.1:0-3922 GCF_017104665.1 Burkholderia sp. Se-20378
CGATCGCGTTCGCCGCCAGCATCACGGCCTTCAGGCCCGAGCCGCACACCTTGTTGATCGTCATCCCCGGCACTGCCGTCGGCAGCCCGGCCTTGATCAGCGACTGGCGCGCCGGGTTCTGCCCGGAGCCGGCCGTCAGCACCTGGCCCATGATCACTTCGCTGACCTGATCGGGCTTCACGCCCGCACGCTCCAGCACCGCGCGGATCACCGTCGCGCCCAGTTCGGGCGCCGCAATCTTCGCAAGCGAACCGCCGAATTTGCCGACCGCGGTCCGCGCGGCCGATACGATCACTACATCCGTCATGTCCAGTTCCTGCATCGAAATCAGTTCGTCGTTCTGACGCCGGCGCGAGCCGGCCTCGGCTGGCGATCGCGCATCTCGGGCCGTCCGGCGCGATAGCGGTCGCACGCCGCCGTACGGCGCGCGGCGCCCGTTCGAACGGGCGGCACACCGGTACGGCTCGCCGGTTCACCGGCGTCTTGCGGCAAACCGGACATTCGCCGGACACCACGCGGCACACGCGGCGTCTGGCGCCATCCGGCGCCGATCAATCGTGTCGCGCTCATGCGCGACACGTGCTTGCGTGGCTACGCGATTACGCAGCCGATTCGCGTGCGGCTGCTGCGTCCTTGCGTGCGGCGGCAGCCGTTTGCTTCGCGCCACGCGTTGCCGTTTCGCTGACCGCATCGAAACCGCTCTGTGCGGCTTCGATCGCCTGACCCGTCGCTGCGCGAACCGAATCGGCCGCGGCGGTCGCCGCCGACAGCGCCGAATTCAGCGCAGCCACCACCGGCGCCGAGCCGGCCGGTGCATGCTTCGACAGTTCGCCAAGCGCGTCCTTCAGGCGCTTGTCGTTCTGTTCGTATTGCGCTTGCGCGACTTTCGCCCATTCGGACTGCGTCGACACTGCGATGTCGAACAGATGGCGGCCGTACGACACGACCTTGCCGGCCGCTTCCTGCGGTGCGGCGACCTGTTGCGCGAAGCCCGCGGCCGGGTTGCTGCTGTTGAATGCGTTCTTCAGCTTGTCTTCGTATTCCTCGAGCGCCGTCCGGGCCGCTTGCAGGTTGAGTTCGACGACAGCCTCGAAACCTTGGATCGCCGGACGGGCGATCGCAAACCACGCGGCGATACCGGATTGATATTCGGCGTTCAGTTTTTCGGGGGCAAATACGGACATCGGGCACGCTCCTGTTAGCAATGCGAGAGACGACGTAAAGAAAATGGGAAGCCGGATCGACAGCAGACTTCCTTATTGACAACCCGTCACTTATTTGAGCACGGGAAGCTGAAGGAGCCCATTCTAGATCGATTAATTGTCAATTAAATGGCATTAATACTAGGTGTAAACCCTTATTTTGATTCAGAGCAACCGCTGGAACCCTTGATGCGCCGACATCGCAGACGAGGCCGTGCATCACTCTGTCCCGCAATGCATTTTTACCTTTTTACAGGATACCGGGTCATGACGTCGCGCAACATTTACCAATCCATTATTCCGTTTATTAGAAAACCGGAGCACATTGAAAATGGAGCGGTCACTTATGTAATCGTTTTTTCTGGATTTATTATGAAATCGTTTTCGGGATTATTAATGACGGAATCAATGATCGGATGAATTGCGGGTCGCAATAAAAAACGGCCGCATGATGCGGCCGCGGGTTCGTCAGGCAGGTGCGGGATCAGCCGGCCAGTTCGCGATGCAGCGCGAGGAACTCCTGCGCGAGCTTGTGCCCGGGTTCCAGATGGATCACCGGTTTGGACTGCTGATGCGACTCGCGAATCTTCACCGATGCCGACAGCCTCGACGCGAGCACCGGCAGCCCTTCTTCGACGAGTTCGTCGACCAGCCGCTGCGGCAGGCTCGCCCGCGGCTGGAACTGGTTGATCACGATCCCTTCGACCTCGAGCGCCGCGTTGTGGTCCTGTTGGATTTCCTTCACGTTCTCGAGCAGCGTGTACAGCGCGCGGCGCGAGAAATCGTCGCAGTCGAACGGGATCAGGCAGCGCTCGACCGCGATCAGCGCCGAGCGCGTATAGAAATTCAGCGCGGGCGGCGTGTCGATGTACACGGCGTCGTAGGTGTCGAGCTCGTTCAGCGCATCGCGCAGCTTGTAGATCTTGTAGCGCGACTCGAGCTTGCCGTGCAGCGTGTCGAGCTCCGGATGCGCGGGCATCACGTCGAGCCCTTCGAACGGGGTCGGATGGATGAACGACGCGACGTCGACCGGGCGGAAGTTGAAGGTCAGCGCGGTTTCGAAGAAATCGGCGACGCCCGGCTGCGCGTCGGACGCGGCGTCGCCGAGCAGGTAGCGCGTCGAGTTCGCCTGCGCATCGAGGTCGATGACGAGCGTGCGCAGCCCTTCGCTCGCGCTGATCGCCGCCAGGTTGCAGACGATCGTCGATTTGCCCACGCCGCCCTTCTGGTTGAATACGACCCGCCGCATTGTGTCTCCTCGATCGAACACGTCGAAAAGACAAGCTTAGCCGGTCAATTGTGGCGGTCGCGTGACGCAGGTCGAATTGTGCGCATCTTGGCACGGGGCCGTATCAGCGGCGCGTCACCGGCCCCGACACATACCGGTTGCCCGGCACGCTCCACCGCCACGGCAGATCCGTGCCGACACGAATGCCGATCCGCGGCCCGCCCGCCAGATCGGCGGGCGGCGCGACACCATCGTCGACGATCGCGAACCCTTCGTGTGCGCCGATCAGGTCGACCCCATCCTGCGCGCCGCCGATCCCCATCGCCTGCGTCAGCCGCGCCGGCCCCCGGCACAGGTCGCGATCGCGCGTCTGCGGCGGCCGCGCCGCACGCATCCGTTCGAGCCCTTGCAGCGGCTCGAGCGCACGGATCAGCACGCCCGTGCCCGTGCCATCCGGGCCGCACACGCAGTTGCAGCACCAGTGCATGCCATAGGTGAAATAGACGTACAGGTGCCCCGGCGGCCCGAACATCGTCGCATTGCGCGGCGTCTTGCCTCGATAGGTATGCGCGGCCGGGTCGATCGCACCGGCATAGGCCTCCACTTCGACGATCCGCCCGACCCGGCCGTCCGCGGCCGCGAGGATCTTGTTCAGCAGTTGCGGCGCGACGTCGGTGGCGACGCGGTCGAAGAACGCGCGCGGCAGCACGGCGCCCGGCCACCGAGGCGCGGAGTCACCGCGCCGCATCCTGTTCCTCCGGCTGAAGACCGGAACCGGCCTTCGCCTGAATACGAAGCTGACGGTATGCGTCGACCAGGTCGTCGAGACTGAACGCGAGGTTTCGCCCGCTCGGATTGGGCAGCACCCAGACGCTCGATCCCTGCATCCGGGCCGGCTGCAATCCCCACTCGATTTCCCGCTGCCCGGAAAGCGCCGAATACGCCGCCTTGCCGAGAAAGGCGACGAAGCGCGGCCCATAACGCGCCACCTTGTGCTCGAACTCGGCAGCCGCGGCGACGAATTCCGCGCGCGAAAGCTGATCGGCACTCGCGGTCGGCCGCTTCACCACCGCCGTCAGGCCGCAGCCATATTGAAGAATCGCGTGATCGTCCTGCGGCGAAATTTCCGCCGGCGTGAAGCCCGCGAGATGGATCACGCGCCAGAAGCGGTTGCTTCTCCCCGCAAAGTGATGCCCGGTAGCGGCCGCGGTCAGGCCGGGGTTGATCCCGCAGAAGAGTACGTCGAGATGCGGAGCGATGAGATCGGGAAGTTCGTCAGCCACGTTTTGCCTGGCGCGCAAGGAACATCGACGTAAACGAAACAAGGCCCGAAGACCCGGGCCAAGCAACTGGCTTGACTCGGAGATTCGGGCCCATCGAGAGGCTGGATGCCGACTTGCCGATCAGAACGGGATATCGTCGTCCATCTCGTCGAAGCCACCGCCTGCCGGTGCGCTCGGACGGCTTTGCGCGCCGCCGCCTGCACCGCCAC
>NZ_JAAGPG010000670.1:0-3752 GCF_017104665.1 Burkholderia sp. Se-20378
TCGCTGCACCCGGGCCTGCGCGGTGCCGTGCGTGCGCGGGTCGAAGGTGCGCGCGTCGCGCTGCCGGGCCCGTCGCTCACGCCTTACCTCGTCGGCCTGCTCGTGCTGCTCGGCATGCTCGGCACGCTGCTCGGGATGGTCGTCACGCTGAAGGGCACCGGCGCCGCGCTCGAAAGCGCGACCGATCTCGACGCGATCCGCGCGTCGCTGATCGCGCCGGTGAAGGGCCTCGGCTTCGCGTTCGGCACGTCGATCGCCGGCGTCGCGACGTCCGCGATGCTCGGGCTGCTGTCCGCGCTCGTGCGCCGCGAGCGGATCGACGCGGCCCAGCAACTCGACGCGAAGATCGCGACGACGTTGCGCGTGCATTCGTCCGCGCACCAGCGCGACGAATCGTTCCGGCTGCTGCAGCGCCAGGCCGACGTGATGCCGGCGCTGGTTGATCGCCTGCAGACGATGATGACGACGCTCGAGGCGCGCAGCGTCGCGCTGCACGATCGCCAGATCGAAAGCCAGCAGGCGTTTTTCGACCGGACCGAGCGCGCGTATGCGGGCCTCGCGTCGAATGTCGGCGACGCGCTGAAGGAAAGCGCCGCCGAAAGCGCGCGCGTGGCCGGTGCCGCGCTGCAGCCGGTCGTCGCCGCGACGATGACGGGGCTCGCGCAGGAGATGGCCGCGCTGCGCGATACCGTGACGGGCGCCGTGCAGCGTCAGCTCGACGGGCTGACGGACGGCTTCGAGAAGACCACCGGAAACGTGACGGCCGTCTGGAACCGCGCGCTCGACGAACAGCGCCGCGCGGGCGATGCCGTCGCGCAGCAGTTGCAGACGACGCTCGGCCAGTTCACCGACACGTTCTCGCAGCGTTCGACGGACCTGCTCGACGGCGTGGCGACGCGCCTCGAGTCGACCGAAAGCCGCCTGTCGGACGCCTGGCGCGATGCGCTGTCGCGTCAGGAGCAGGTCGGCGAGACGCTGGCCGGCCAGCATGCACGCGCGCTGGGCGAGGCCGCCGCGACGTTCGAACGCCATTCCGGCGCGACGCTCGCCGCGATGCGCGAGTCGCACGCGGGGCTGCAGACCGACCTGGCGGCGCGCGACGAACAGCGCGTCGCTGCGTGGAACGATTCGCTGGCTGCGATGGCCGCGAAGCTCGGCGACGAATGGCAGCGCGCAGGCGTGCACAGCGCGGGCCGTCAGCAGGAAATCTGCGACGCACTCGCACAAACCACGCGCGACCTGACCACGCAGGCGTCGACGTTCGAGCAACGCTCGAACGATCTGCTGTCGACGATCCGCGATTCGCATACGGGCCTGCAGACGCAACTGGCTGCGCGCGATGAAGAACGCCTGTCGGCATGGAACGATTCGCTGGCCGCGATGGCCACGAAGCTCGGTGACGAATGGCAGCGCGCAGGCGTGCACAGTGCGGGCCGTCAGCAGGAAATCTGCGACGCACTCGCACAAACCACGCGCGATCTGACCACGCAAGCGTCGACCTTCGAACAACGCTCGAACGATCTGCTGTCGACGATTCGCGATTCGCACACGGGCCTGCAGACGCAGCTTGCCGCGCGCGACGAAGAACGCCTCACCGCATGGAACGACTCGCTGGCCGCGATGGCCACGAAGCTCGGTGACGAATGGCAGCGCGCGGGCGTGCACAGCGCGGGCCGTCAGCAGGAAATTTGCGACGCACTCGCACAAACCACGCGCGATCTGACCACGCAGGCGTCGACGTTCGAACAACGCTCGAGCGATCTGCTGTCGACGATCCGCGATTCGCACACGGGCCTGCAGACGCAACTCGCGGCACGCGATGAAGAACGCCTGTCGGCATGGAACGACTCGCTGGCCGCGATGGCCACGAAGCTCGGCGACGAATGGCAGCGCGCAGGCGTGCACAGCGCGGGCCGTCAGCAGGAAATCTGCGACGCACTCGCACAAACCACGCGCGACCTGACCGCGCAGGCGTCGACGTTCGAACAACGCTCGAACGATCTGCTGTCGACGATTCGCGATTCGCATGCCGGCCTGCAGACGCAACTGGCCGCGCGCGACGAACAGCGCCTCACCGCGTGGAACGACTCGCTCGCCGCGATGGCGGCCGCGCTGCGCGACGAATGGGCGCAGACGAGCGCGCAGGCCGCGACGCGCCAGCAGGACATCTGCGACACGCTGGCCCGCACCGCGAACGACATCACCGCGCAGGCGCAGGTGCATGCGAGCGACACGATCAACGAGATCGCGCGCCTCGTGCAGGCTGCATCGGAGGCGCCGAAGGCCGCGGCCGACGTCGTCGCCGAGCTGCGCCAGCGTTTGTCCGACAGCCTGGTGCACGACACCGCGATGCTCGAGGAACGCAGCCGCCTGCTCGCGACGCTCGAAACGTTGCTCGGTGCGGTCAACCACGCGTCGACCGAACAGCGCACCGCGATCGACGCGCTCGTCAGCACGTCGGCCGACCTGCTCGACCGCGTCGGCGCGCGCTTCAACGACACCGTCGATGCCGAAACGCGCAAGCTCGACTCGGTGGCCGCGCAAGTCACGGCGGGCGCCGTCGAAGTCGCGAGCCTCGGCGATGCGTTCGGCATGGCCGTGCAGGTATTCGGCGAGTCGAACGACAAGCTGCTGACCCATCTGCAACGCATCGAGGCCGCGCTCGAGAAATCGCTCGCGCGCAGCGACGAACAGCTCGAGTATTACGTCGCGCAGGCGCGCGAGGTGATCGACCTGAGCATGATGTCGCAGAAGCAGATCGTCGAAGACCTGCAGCAGCTCGCCGGCCGGCGGGCGAGCGTCGGAGCGTAACGCATGCACGACGAAATCGACGGCGACGCGTCCTCCGCGCCGGTGTGGCCCGCGTTCGCTGACCTGATGTCGGTGCTGCTCGGCGCGTTCGTGCTGATCCTCGTCGGCGTGATCGGCATGCAGCTTCAGCTCACGTCGAAGCTCGAGGAAGCCGTGCGCGCGCGCCAGCAGGAAGCGCAGCAGCGCAAGTCGCTCGAGCAGGCGCTCGCCGGGCCGCTCGCGGCCGGCCGCGTGACGCTCGTGAACGGCCGCATCGGCATCAGCGGCAACGTGCTGTTCGCGCTGAACTCCGACCAGTTGCAGCCTGCGGGCCGCGACCTGCTGAAGACGCTGGCCGCGCCGCTGGGCGCCTACCTGAAGACGCGCGACGAGATCCTGATGATCAGCGGCTTCGCCGACGACCAGCAGGTGCACGCCGGCAACCGCCAGTTCGCGGACAACTGGGAACTGTCGGCCAAGCGCGCGTTGACGGTCACGCGTGCGCTGATCGACGCCGGCGTGCCGGCGCCGTCGGTGTTCGCGGCCGCGTTCGGCTCCGAGCAGCCGGTCAGCTCGAATGCGGACGATGAAGGCCGCGCGAAGAACCGTCGCGTGGAGATTGCGCCGGTGCCGCGCAAGTCGGCGTCGAACGGAGGGAAGGCGCAGTGACCGGCGACGCGACGCACGTTCGCACGACGCTCGACGCATGGCGCGAGCAAGGCGCCGACCGGCTCGATCCGGTGCGCTTTCACCGGATCGACGCGCTCGAACGGCGTGCGGCCGTGCTCGAAGGCGACGCGCGCGCGTTGCTCGACGCACGGCTGGCGACGTTGCTCGAAGGCTTCGCGGAGGTGGTGGCGCGCGCCGGTGAAACGGCCACCGCAAGCGGCGCGGTAGAGGCGCCCGCGCGCGGCGTGCTGGCGGAACTCGTCGAGCGGCTCGCGCGCGATGCGCAGGCCGAC
>NZ_JAAGPG010000671.1:0-4028 GCF_017104665.1 Burkholderia sp. Se-20378
TGCCACGCGCCGCGTGCGCGCCGCCTGCTGCTGCACCCAGCGCACCAGCCGCGCATCCCTGGATGCCGCATGCACGCCCTTGCCGCCGGCGACGATCAGCGTATCGGGATGGCGCGCAGCCGAGCGCAGCGATTCGGCCATCACGACCAGGCCCGACGATGTCTCGACGGGCCCCGCCTCAGCCGCGATGACGCGCGGCGCATACGGCGCCGGCTGGCCGCGCTCCAGCGCCAGCTCGTTGACGGACGCAAACACCTGCAGCGGCCCCGACACGTCGAGCAGCTGGGCACGAGGGAACGCGAGAACCAGGATCGAACGCGCGGCGGCAGTCATGGCGATTGGCTGAAAACGTGGGTGATATGGCAATTTCGCCAAACACTACGCGCCTAGAATCGATCTGTCCATCCCGTGCCGGCAACGGTACGTTCCCCTTCCAAGCGGAGTTTTCGCATGTCCCTGCATATCGGCTTTCTCGTGTTTCCGGGCGTCCAGCAACTCGACCTCACCGGCCCGCACGACGTGCTCGCGTCGCTGCCCGACGCAACCGTTCATCTGGTCTGGAAATCGCGCGACGCCATCGCGTCGAGCAGCGAGCTGGCGCTCGCGCCGACCTGCACGTTCGACGACTGTCCGCCGCTCGACGTGATCTGCATCCCGGGCGGGATCGGAATCAACGCGCTGCTGCTCGATGCCGAAACGATTGCGTTCGTGCAGCAGCGCGCGGCAACCGCGCGCTACGTGACGTCGGTCTGCACGGGTGCGCTGCTGCTCGGCGTGGCCGGCCTGCTGCGCGGGCGGCGCGCGACGACGCACTGGGCCTTCCACTCGCTGCTCGAACCGCTCGGCGCGGTGCCGGTGCGCGAGCGCGTGGTGCGCGACGGCAACCTGATCACGGGCGGCGGCGTCACGGCCGGCATCGACTTCGCACTGACGATCGCCGCGGAGCTGGCCGGCGAAGAAGAAGCGCAGGCGATCCAGCTGCAGCTCGAATACGCGCCCGCGCCGCCGTTCGACGCCGGTTCGCCCGACACCGCGCCGGCGGCGGTCGTGGAGCGCGTCACCGAACGGTCGGCGGCCGGCTTCGCGAAGCGCAAGGCGACGATCGAACAGGCGCTGCGCGCGATGTCGCGCTGAATGCGGGCACCGGGAAATTCACTTGAAGAGTCGAAGACTGGAAGACGACGCGCATTCGCGCCGGAGAACCCATCGATGAACATCATCCGCAGCGCAGCATTCACCGCGGACCGCGCGTGGGGCGCGCTCGACATCGCGAACCTGAACGGCATCACGGTCCGCCTGCACTGGACCGACCAGCCGTATCGGTGGCACGTGAACGACGGCGAGGAAGTGTTCGCGGTGCTCGACGGCCGCGTCGAGATGCGTTATCGCGAAGCAGGCGTCGAGCACGCGACAGTGCTCGAAACGGGTGACGTGTTCCACGCGTCGACCGGCACCGAGCACGTCGCGCATCCGCTCGGGGAAGCACGCATCCTCGTGATCGAAACCGAAGGCAGCGTCTGACGGCCGGCGGCCGGGTGTCGATGCCGCGCGAGTGGCAAGCGCCGCCGCGCGGCGGGTTTCATCCGGTGATCGTCCCGGTGGCCTGCGACGCGATCAGCTTCGGCTGCGGCGTGCACAGGCACTGGCACAGGTCGTGTTCGAGCGCGACGACCTTGCCCATCACGGTCATCGTCCGCTCGCCGCCGTCGGACACGATCACGCCCGGCGACTTGCAGGCGGCGCAGAACACCGCTGCGCCGAGATAGGCGAGTTCGCGTCCGTCGAACGACGAATTGGCGATCCCTTCGAGCACGACGCCGCCGTGGTCGGTCGTGTCGCCCTTCAGAATGAATTTGCGGCTCATGGTGTCGGTTCTTCCCTCGGAAATGCCGTGCAACGCGGCAGCGCGCAGGCAGTCGGAATCTGCCCGTCGTTCGCGGGCGTCCCGCGAGCATATCACCACGCGCCGCGGCCGCCTCCGTCAGAACTTGTGCCGCAGGCCCACGCGCGCCTGGAACTGCCGGTCGTTCGCCGATGCGCCGGGCCCGTTGATCGCGGCGACCGCCGGGCGGCCGGTCGAGTCGGTACCCGACGCACGCTGGTAGACGGCGGTCAGGTACACGTCGGTGCGCTTCGACAGGAAGTAATCGAGCCCCGCCGCGACCTGGTGATACGTCGCGCCGTCGCGGCCGCTCACGCCGCCGCCGCGCGTGTAGTCGTACGCGACGCCGCCGAACAGGTAGGGCGTGAACTGATAGCGCACGCTGGCCTCGACGTTGTTGAACACCGCGTTGCCGGACACGCCGCCCGGATTCGGCCCGGACGACAGGTCGCCGAGCTGGCGAAACGACGTGTTCGTATACATCGCGCCGAGCGTGACCGCACCGATCGCATAGGTGCCGCCCGCCGCCGCGACCTGCAGCGTGCGCGCCGATGCATAGCCCGCATACACGGGCGACAGCATGTTGTTGCCGGGCACGCCGCCCGTGACCGGTGCCGGGCTGCCGGTCGTGCCGAAGAACGACACGTTCGGGTTGCGCGCATTCAGGTAGCCAGCCGCCACCACGAGCGGCCCGCGCGTGTAGCCGGCCGTCATCGACCACACCTGGTTGCGCGTCGCCGCGCCCGCGACGCCGCCCACGCCATACATCGCCGCGAAGCGGAACCCGCCGTAGTCGTTGCTCGTGAACTTGATCGCGTTGTTGGTCGAGTTCGCGTTGTTCACGTTGTCGAGGTCGCCGGGGTGCGCAACCATGTAGCCGCCGAACAGCGCGGCGGCCTCGAGCGGCCCGAGGAAGTCGACGTTGGTGTCGTACTGCCGCCCGAGCGTGACGGTGCCGAACGGCCCCGCCAGCCCGACGAACGCCTTCTTGCCGAAGATGAGCCCACCCTGCCCGAGCTTGCCCGTGCTCGGGTCGAAGCCGTTCTCCAGCGTGAAGATCGCCGTCATCCCGCCGCCGAGATCCTCGACGCCGCGCAGCCCCCAGCGGCTCGCCTGCTGCACGCCGCCCAGCATCCGCCACGCGGGCTTGCCGCTCACCGTGCCGTTCGGGCCGGCCACCGCGAGGTTGCTCGTGTAGGTCAGCCCCTCATCGATAATGCCGTACAGCGTCACGCTGCTCTGTGCGTGCGCCGCACCCGCGATCAGCGCGACACCCGCGCCTGCCAACAGCCGTTGTTTCATCGGAAGGTCTCCATTGCGCGGGTCGAATGGCAAAACGCAGGCGTGCGCGTCCCCCGCAGGCGCGCGGCCTGCTCCGGTGCAAACCGGAACGGTTGGATGTGAGGCGGAAAAGACGGTCAGCGCATCGCGTCGGCGACAACGGCCGGCGGTGTCCAGCGGCGGCCCGACGCGACTTCGTACGCGTGACCGAACTGCAGCACGCTCCAGTCGTCGCGGTAGCGGCCGACGATCTGCATGCCGATCGGCAGACCGGTTGCGCCGAAACCGCACGGCACCGACAGGATCGGCGCCTCGGTCGACGACAGGTACCAGCACACGCGCATCCAGTCGATATACGACGTGCTGGCGGCACCTGGCACATGCGCAGGCAAGCGCAGGTCGACATCGAACGGCATCACCTGCGTGGTCGGCAGCACGTAGAACGTGTAGCGCTGCATGAACGCACGCATCCGCTCGAACAGGCGCGTCTTGCGCACGAACATGCGGCCGAGATCGGCGGCCGTCAGCGAGCGATGCAGCCGGTATTCGTCGTGAATCTCGGGCTTCAGCACCGCGCGCTGCGCATCGTCCAGCCCGTCGACCAGCGTGCCGATCATCCATGCGCGCTCGATGCGGAACACCTCCTCGGCATCCGACAGATCGGGATCGTCGAATTCGACTTCGCAGCCCAGCGCCGCGAACACGCGCGCCTGCGCATCGACTGCACGCCCGATCTCCGGATCGACCGGCACGCCGGGCAGGCCGCGTGACATCGCGATGCGCGTGCCGCGGAAGTCGCGTTCGAGCGGCTGCGCGAAGCGTGCGCCCGGTTCCGCGAGTTCGGTCGCGGTCTCGCCGCTCGGCC
>NZ_JAAGPG010000672.1:0-4025 GCF_017104665.1 Burkholderia sp. Se-20378
CGCGCCGCGAGCGTCCGCCGCGCTCCGTCGTCGCGCCGAACCCGGTCCCGCCGATCACGTACCCCGAAAGCCTGCCCGTGTCGGGCAAGCGCGACGAAATCGCGCGCGCGATCGCCGGTCATCAGGTTGTCATCGTCTGTGGCGAAACCGGCTCGGGCAAGACCACGCAGCTGCCGAAGATCTGTCTCGATCTGGGCCGCGGCCTCGGCGCCGGCGGCACGGGCCTGATTGGCCATACGCAGCCGCGCCGCCTCGCCGCGTCGTCCACCGGCCGCCGGATCGCCGAGGAACTCGGCACGCCGTTCGGCGAAGTGGTCGGCTACAAGGTGCGTTTTACCGACAATCTCGCGCCGGGCGCGTCCGTGAAGCTGATGACGGACGGGATCCTGCTCGCCGAGACGCAGACCGACCCGTTGCTGAAGGCGTACGACACGCTGATCATCGACGAGGCGCACGAGCGCAGCCTGAACATCGACTTCCTGCTCGGCTACCTGAAGGAAATCCTGCCGAGGCGGCCGGACCTGAAGCTGATCGTCACGTCTGCGACGATCGACGCCGATCGCTTCGCGCGCCACTTCGGCACCGACGAGCGTCCCGCGCCCGTGATCGAGGTGAGCGGGCGGCTGTATCCGGTCGAGATGCGCTACCGGCCGGTGGCGGAGGATCGCCCGGCCGTGAAGCACGCCGAAGGCACCGCCGGCCGCGATCGCGTGAAGACCGCGCGCGAAGCCGAGCGCGACCTGATGGACGCGATCGTCGACGCGGTCGACGAGCTGTGCCGCGAAGGCCCGGGCGACGTGCTGGTGTTCCTGCCCGGCGAGCGCGAGATCCGCGAAGCAGCCGAGGCGCTGCGCAAGCACCACCCGCCGCACACCGAGATCCTGCCGCTGTTCGCGCGGCTCTCGGCGGCCGACCAGGACAAGGTGTTCAAGGCGTCGAACGCGCGCCGGATCGTGCTGGCGACCAACGTGGCCGAAACCTCGCTGACGGTGCCGGGCATCCGCTACGTCGTCGATACCGGCCTCGCGCGCGTGAAGCGCTATTCGTACCGGAACAAGGTCGAGCAGCTGCAGGTCGAGTCGATCTCGCAGGCGGCCGCGAACCAGCGCGCGGGCCGTTGCGGCCGCGTGGCCGACGGTGTCTGCATCCGCTTGTACGAGGAAAGCGACTACCAGGCGCGCGCACGCTTCACCGATCCGGAAATCCTGCGCTCGTCGCTCGCGTCGGTGATCCTGCGGATGAAATCGCTGCACCTGACGGCGATCGAATCGTTCCCGTTCCTCGAGCCGCCGCCGGGCCGCGCGATCGCGGACGGCTACCAGTTGCTCAACGAGCTCGGCGCGGTCGACGACGACAACGCGCTGACGCCGCTCGGCCGTGAACTCGCGCGGCTGCCGCTCGACCCGCGCGTCGGCCGGATGATTCTCGCCGCGCGCGACCAGCAGTCGCTGCGCGAGGTGCTGATCATCGCGAGCGCGCTGTCCGTGCAGGATCCGCGCGACCGTCCGATCGAAGCGCAGGAGCAGGCCGACCAGGCGCACCGCCGGTTCGCCGACGAGCGTTCCGAATTCCTGCAGTGGCTGAAGATCTGGGCGTGGTTCGAAGAGGCCGTCGCGCACAAGAAGTCGAACCGCCAGCTCGTCGACGCGTGCCGGCAGAACTTCCTGTCGCACCTGCGGCTGCGCGAGTGGCGCGACGTCCACTCGCAACTGCTGACGGTGGTGCGCGAGCACGGCTGGCGGCTGAACGAAGTCGAGGCGACCTACGAACAGGTCCATCTGGCCCTGTTGACGGGCTTGCTCGGCAACCTCGGCATGAAGGCCGACGACGATCCGCACTATCTCGGCGCGCGCGGGATCAAGTTCTACCTGTGGCCGGGCTCCGTGCTTGCGAAGAAGGCCGGCCGCTGGGTGATGGCGGCCGAGCTCGTCGAGACGAGCCGGCTGTACGCGCGCTGTCTCGCGAAGATCGAGCCCGAATGGGTCGAGAAGATCGGCGCGCACCTGCTGAAGAAGTCGCTGTCGGAGCCGCACTGGGAAAAGCGCCCGGCGCAGGTCAGCGCGTACGAGCGCGCGACGCTGTACGGGCTGCCGATCTACCACCGCCGGCGCGTCGCGTTCGGCAAGCAGGATCCGTCGCGGGCGCGCGAGCTGTTCATCCGCGGCGCGCTGGTCGAGGGCGAGTTCGACACGAAGCTCGCGTTCTTCGCGCACAACCGCAAGCTGCTTGCCGACATCGAGCAGCTCGAGCACAAGTCGCGCCGGCAGGACGTGCTGGTCGACGACGAGCTGATCTACGCGTACTACGACCAGGCGATTCCGGAAGGCATTCACACGGGCGCCGCGTTCGAGCGCTGGTATCGCGACGAAGTGAAGAAGGGCGGCCAGCCCGAGGACAAGCTGCGGCTGCTGTACCTGTCGCGCGACGACCTGATGCGCCACGAGGCGGCCGGCGTGACGACCGAGCTGTTCCCGAAGCGCGCGACGATGGCCGGCGTCGAGATGGCGCTCACGTATCACTTCGAGCCCGGCACGCCGCGCGACGGCGTGACGCTCGCGGTGCCGCTGTATGCGCTGAACCAGGTCGACGCGCGCCGCTGCGAGTGGCTCGTGCCGGGGATGCTGAAGGAAAAGGTGCAGTTGCTGCTGAAGTCGCTGCCGCAGAAGCTGCGCCGGCATTGCGTGCCGTTGCCCGAGTACGCGGCCGGCTTCGTCGAGCGGATGGGGCGCGAGCGCTTCGGCGCGGGCGGGCTCGTCGAGGCGCTGATCGCCGACGTGCGCGGCGAGACGCAAATCGCGATGAAAACGGCCGACTTCAAGCTCGAGACGCTGCCCGCGCACCTGTTCATGAACTTCAAGGTGATCGACGAGCACGGCCGCCAGCTCGCGATGGGGCGCAATCTCGCGCAGCTTCGCCAGGAACTTGGCGCGCAGGCGCAGCAGCAGTTCCAGAAGATCGCGGCGGCGTCGACGATCGCGGTGGGCGGCGATGCCGATGCCGGCGAGCCCATCGGCCAGGCGCCGGCGGCGGCTGCCACGACCGGTGCCTCTGGCCGCAACGCGAAGGCCGGCAAGGGCGCGGCGCCGCAGACGGCCGCGCCGGCGGAAGCCGGCGCGACGGCGCTCTACGAGAACCTGACGACGTGGAATTTCGGCAAGCTGCCCGAGCTGCTGGAGATCCGCCGGCGCGGCCAGACGCTGTACGGCTACCCGGCGCTCGTCGATCGCGGCACGCACTGCGACGTCGAAGTGTTCGATTCGCCGGAGGAGGCCGCGCGCATCCACCGGGCCGGCCTGCGGCGGCTGTTCGCGCTGCAGCTGAAGGAGCCGATCAAGTTCCTCGAGAAGAACCTGCCGGGCCTGCGCGAGATGGCGATGCAGTACATGTCGCTCGGCACGCAGGACGAGCTGCGCGACCAGCTGATCGACACGGCGCTCGACCGCGCGTGCCTGCAGGATCCGCTGCCCGACGACGACGCGAGCTTCCACGCGCGCCGCGACGAGGGCCGGAGCCGCCTGAACCTGCTCGCGCAGGAAATCGCGCGGCTGGTCGGGCAGATCCTGGCCGAATACGCGGGGCTCGTGAAGAAGCTCGCGCAGGCGAAGCCGTTCGCGCAGGCGCATGCGGACCTGCAGCAGCAGCTTGCCGCGCTGGTCGGCAAGCGCTTCGTGATCGATACGCCGTACGCGCAACTGGCGCATTTCCCGCGCTACCTGAAGGGCATCGCGCTGCGGATCGACAAGCTGAAGGCCGATCCGGCACGCGACGCGAAGCAGTCGGCCGACCTGCTGCCGCTCGCCCAGCAGTACCAGCGCGCGGTGTCGCAGCGCGGCGGCGTCGCCGATTCGCGGCTCGCGGAATTCCGCTGGCTGCTCGAGGAACTGCGGATTTCGCTGTTCGCGCAGGAACTGCGCACGCCGATGCCTGTCTCTGTCAAGCGTCTGCACAAGGTCTGGGAGTCGATGCAGCGCTAGCGCAACATCGGTTTCCCGGGCCCGCACCGGCGGCCGGCCCCGGCCGGCCGC
>NZ_JAAGPG010000673.1:0-3882 GCF_017104665.1 Burkholderia sp. Se-20378
CGCGATCGGGCACTGGCGGGAAGACGCGTTGCACGCGCTGGCGCCGGCCGCGTCGCCGGTCGCCGCGCCGCGCGACGATCGCTCGCTGGCCGTGCGCCATGCACGCTTCATCGATCTGTATGCGCGAACGGATGCATGGTTCACGACGGGCGTTTAAACTCGAACACTTGTTCTTTTGCGTCAGCGATGACGCATCGTGGCAAGCCGGCGACCGTTTCCCGCACGCGATGCGCGGCCGGACCGGCCATCATGGCGAGCACGAGATTCTTTCGCCGTGCCGTGCGCGATGCCGCGCGGCATGGTTCCGACCGCTTTGCATGGAACCCGGTGCGAAGCATGGGACCGGCGTCGGTGCTGGCGCATCCACGCCGGTCGACGTGAGCGCTGACGCGCCAACCCGGGCCGACCTCACACACAGACAGGAGTCACACGATGAAGACGAAAGCAGCGATTGCATGGAAGGCGGGCGCGCCGCTGACGATCGAGGAAGTCGATCTGGAAGGGCCGCGCGCCGGCGAAGTGCTGATCGAGGTGAAGGCGACGGGCATCTGTCACACCGACTACTACACGCTGTCGGGCGCCGATCCGGAAGGGATCTTCCCGGCGATCCTCGGCCATGAAGGCGCGGGCGTCGTGGTCGACGTCGGCCCCGGCGTCGGCACCCTGCGCAAGGGCGACCACGTGATTCCGCTCTACACGCCCGAATGCCGCGAGTGCAAGTTCTGCCTGTCGCGCAAGACCAACCTGTGCCAGAAGATTCGCGCGACGCAGGGCAAGGGCCTGATGCCCGACGCGACGTCGCGCTTCTCGCTCGACGGCAAGCCGCTGTTCCATTACATGGGCACGTCGACGTTCTCGAACTACATCGTCGTGCCGGAGATCGCGGTCGCGAAGGTGCGTGAAGACGCGCCGTTCGACAAGATCTGCTACATCGGCTGCGGCGTGACGACGGGCGTCGGCGCGGTCGTGTACTCGGCGAAGGTCGAGGCTGGTGCGAACGTCGTCGTATTCGGCCTCGGCGGCATCGGCCTGAACGTGATCCAGGGCGCGAAGATGGTCGGCGCGGACAAGATCATCGGCGTCGACATCAACCCGAAGCGCGTCGAGCTTGCGAAGAAGTTCGGGATGACGCACTTCATCAACCCGAACGAAGTCGAGAACGTGGTCGACCACATCGTGCAGCTGACCGACGGCGGCGCGGATTACTCGTTCGAATGCGTGGGCAACGTGAAGCTGATGCGCCAGGCGCTCGAGTGCACGCACAAGGGCTGGGGCCAGTCGTTCATCATCGGCGTGGCGGCAGCCGGCGAGGAAATCAGCACGCGTCCGTTCCAGCTCGTGACGGGCCGCGAGTGGAAGGGCTCGGCGTTCGGCGGTGCGCGCGGCCGCACCGACGTGCCGAAGATCGTCGACTGGTACATGGAAGGCAAGATCAACATCGACGACCTGATCACGCACACGCTGCCGCTCGAACGGATCAACGAAGGCTTCGACCTGATGAAGGCCGGCGAGTCGATCCGCTCGGTCGTGCTGTACTGACCGGGAGCGCACCGCGATGCTCGAACTCGTTTCCTCGCACGCGTGCCACGGCGGCGAGCAGCGTTTCTACCGTCACGATTCGGCGGCCATCGGCCTGCCGATGAAATTCTCGGTGTACCTGCCGCCGCAGGCCGCGCACGGCCGCGTGCCGGCGCTGTTCTATCTCGCGGGGCTCACGTGCACCGACGAGACGTTCGCGATCAAGGCCGGCGCGCAGCAATACGCGGCGCAGCACGGCATCGCGCTCGTGATGCCCGACACGAGCCCGCGCGGCGCGGGCGTGCCGGGCGAGACCGATGCATGGGACTTTGGTGTCGGCGCGGGCTTCTATGTCGATGCGACCGAGGCGCCGTGGTCCGCGCATTACCGGATGGAGTCGTACGTGACGGGCGAGCTGCGCGAGCTCGTCGCGGCCGAGCTGCCGATCGACGGCGCGCGGCTCGGGATCTTCGGGCACTCGATGGGCGGGCACGGCGCGCTGACGCTCGCGTTGCGCCATCCGGGCCTGTACCGGTCGGTGTCGGCGTTCGCGCCGATCGCGGCGCCCACGCGCTGCCCGTGGGGCGAGAAGGCGTTCTCGGGCTACCTCGGCGCCGATCGCGAAGCGTGGAAGGCACACGACGCGAGCGAACTCGTCGCGCGTGCCGATGCGCCGAAGTTCGCGGACGGCATCCTCGTCGATCAGGGCCTCGCCGATCAGTTCCTCGCGAACCAGCTCAACCCCGACGTGTTCGAAGCCGCCTGCGCGAAGGCCGGCCAGCCGCTGACGCTGCGTCGTCATGCAGGCTACGACCACGGGTACTACTTCATCTCGACGTTCATCGCCGATCACATCGCGCATCACGCGCGTGTGCTCGCACGGTGAGCGGGTAGGGAAGCAGGTAACGCACACGGCGCGCCGCACGATCGCGGGCGCATACAAAAACGCCGGCGCTGCCCTCGGGCACGCCGGCGTTTTTCATTTCGTCGGACGGTGATCTGCCGGGCGGCGATCAGTGGCGCCGCAACAGGCTCGCGCCGTACACGAGCGCCGACAGCGCGGTGATCCAGAAGCTCGTCGGCCAGTCGGTGTGATACGCGAGCACGATGCCGAGCCACGCTTCGAGCAACGCGAACAGCGCGGCGAGCAGCACGCCGGTCGACAGCCGCGTCGTCACGTTCTGCGCGGCGGCAGCCGGCCCGACCAGCAGCGTGAACACCAGCAGCACGCCGACGATCTGCGTCGCCGCGGCGACCGCGAGCGCGCACACCGCGAGGAACAGCATCGACACCGTGCGCAGCGACACGCCCTTGGCTTCGGCCAGTTCGGGCTGCAGCGACGCGAACAGCAGCGGCCGCGCGATCAGCGCGAGCGCGAGCAGGCTCACGGCGCCGATGCCGGCGAGCACCGCGAGCGTGTCGTGGCTCACCGCGAGCACGTTGCCGAACAGCAGCGCGGTGACCTGCGTCGCGAACGACGTGTAGAAATGCAGGAACAGCAGGCCGAAGCCGAGCGCGCCGGACAGGATCACGCCGATCGCGACGTCGCGGCCCGCGAGCTTCTCGCCGAGCGCGCCCATCCCGATCCCGGCCGCGAGCGTGAAGCCGACCATCCCCCAGATCGGCGAGATGCCGAGCAGCACGGCGCCCGTCGCGCCGGTGAAGCCGACGTGCGACAGCGCGTGGCCGGCGAAGGTCTGCCCGCGCAGCACCAGGAAGTAGCCGACGATGCCCGCGAGCACCGCGACGATCCCCGACGCCGCGAAGGCGTTGATCATGAAGTCGTATTCAAACATCGTGCGAATGCCCGGGATGAGCGTGTCCGTGGTGGTGATGGCCGTGGCCGCCGCCACCGCCGTGCGAGTGGCCGTCGTCGTCCTCGTGTTCGTGGTCGTGCTTTTCGATCTCGACGTCGCCCGACATCACGAAGATCTTGCCGTTCACGCGCATCACGTCGATCGGCGAACCGTAGAGCCGCGACAGCACCGGCTTCGTGATCACCTCGTCGACGGTGCCGAGCGCCGCGACGCCGTTGCCGAGATACAGCACGCGGTCGAGCGCGTTCAGCAGCGGATTCAGTTCGTGCGCGGAGAACAGCACGGTGATGCCGAGCTCGCGCTGCACGTTGCGCACGAGCTCGACGACGCCGCGTTGGTGGTTCGGGTCGAGGCTGATCAGCGGCTCGTCGAGCAGCAGCAGCTTCGGGCTGCCAAGCAGGCATTGCGCGAGCAGCAGGCGCTGCCGCTCGCCGCCGGACAGTTCCGACAGCGGCCGGCGCGCGAGCGTCGGGCCGCCGACGAGATCGAGCACGCGGTCGACGTCGCGGCGCGTCGCCGCGTTCGTGTGCGGCAGCCCCCAGCGGTG
>NZ_JAAGPG010000067.1:0-27061 GCF_017104665.1 Burkholderia sp. Se-20378
CGCTTCGAAGGCCGTACGGCGCGCATCGAGGTCGCGTTCCTTCAGGACGCCGCCGGTGCCGGCCGACAGGCCGGGGAAGAAAAACGTCTTCAGCAGCGGGTAGCGCGGATGCGGCGATGGCCGCAGATGGAAATCGGCGACCCAGTCCTCGGCGCTCAGGTATTCGAGGTTGATCCACACGGGGCGACGCGCGCGGCGCGCCATCGCCGCGAGATACGCGCCGGGCAGCTCGCACGCGAACGCTTCGATCACGACGTCGGCGATCTCCAGCGCGTCGCCGGCTTCCGCATGCCAGTGCTCGATCACGATCGCGTCGACCGTCTGCCGTCCTGCGTCGGGATCGACCCCGGGCAGCAGGCGCGCGAACGTGCGCAGGTCGTCGACGAACAGGCGAACCTGCCAGCCGTGCTCGTGTGCGAGCTGGCGCGCGACGCGCCAGCAGACGCCGATGTCGCCGAAATTGTCGATCACGGTGCAGAAGAGGTCGCAGGCGATCGGTTCGCCCGGCGCGAGCGGCGCGGCGGGCAGGGGGGCAGCGGTGGTGCGGGGCATCGAAGCGGGCCGGTGAATGCTCTAAACTGGCGATTCTAATAGACCCGTTCCGCGTTACAAGGCGCCCGGATCACGCATGACATCCCCTGAAGCTTCCGATACCCCGTTCGAACCGAAGAAGATCCTTGCGCAGTTGCCGCACATGCCGGGCGTCTATCGCTATTACGACACGGCGGGTGCCGTGCTCTATGTCGGCAAGGCACGCGACCTGAAGAAGCGCGTATCGAGCTATTTCACGAAGACGCAACTGTCGCCGCGCATCGCGATGATGGTCACGCGCATCGCGCGCATCGAGACGACCGTCACGCGCTCGGAGGCCGAGGCGCTGCTGCTCGAAAACAACCTGATCAAGGCGCTCGCGCCGCGCTACAACATCCTGTTTCGCGACGACAAGTCGTATCCGTACCTGAAGCTCACCGCGCACCGCTTTCCGCGGATGGCCTACTACCGCGGCTCGGTCGACAAGCAGAACCAGTATTTCGGGCCGTTCCCGAGCGCCTGGGCCGTGCGCGAGAGCATCCAGATCCTGCAGCGCGTGTTCCAGCTGCGCACCTGCGAGGATTCGGTCTTCAACAACCGCACGCGGCCGTGCCTGCTGCACCAGATCGGGCGCTGCACGGCGCCGTGCGTCGGCGCGATCGCCGACGAGGATTACGCGATCGACGTGTCGAACGCCGCGCGTTTCCTGCTCGGCCGGCAGTCCGAAGTGATGAAGGAGCTCGAGCAGAAGATGCACGCGTTCGCGGCCGAGCTGAAATTCGAGCAGGCGGCGGCCGTGCGCAACCAGATGAGCTCGCTCGCGACGGTGCTGCACCAGCAGGCGATCGAGGTCGGCAGCGACAGCGACGTCGATATCCTGGCCGTCGTCGCCCAGGGCGGGCGCGTGTGCGTGAATCTCGCGATGGTGCGCGGCGGCCGGCATCTCGGCGACAAGGCGTATTTCCCGACCCACGTCGAGAGCGCGCTGACGCTCGCCGAGGGCGGTATCGGCGACGAGTCCGAATTGGCGGAGGCGGCCGATGCGTCCGCCGACGCACTGCCTGACCTGCCCGCGGAAGAACCCGGCCGTGCGCGTGGCGACGCGGCGGCGTCGGTCGAGGCGGAAGTGCTCGACGCGTTCATCGCGCAGCACTATCTCGGCAATCGCGTACCGCCCGTGCTGGTCGTGAGCCATGCACCCGCGAGCCGCGACCTGCTCGAGCTGCTGTCCGAGCAGGCCGGCCACAAGGTGTCGCTGGTGCGGCAGCCGCAGGGACAGCGGCGTGCGTGGCTGTCGATGGCCGAACAGAATGCGCAGATCGCGCTCATGCGGCTGCTGTCCGAGCAGGGCTCGCAGCAGGCGCGCACGCGTGCGCTCGCGGAGACGCTCAGCTACGAATGCGACGATCTCGCGACGCTGCGGATCGAATGCTTCGACATCAGCCATACGATGGGCGAGGCGACGCAGGCGTCGTGCGTGGTCTACCACCATCACAAGATGCAGTCGAGCGAATACCGCCGCTACAACATCACCGGGATCACGCCGGGCGACGACTACGCGGCGATGCGGCAGGTGCTCACGCGCCGCTACGAAAAGATGGTCGAGCAGGCCGCGCAGGCGGCTGCCGCCGACGATGCGGCCGGCATCGACGGCGAGTCGACGCGCCAGGCCGAGGCGTCGAGCCTGCTGCCGAACATCGTGCTGATCGATGGCGGCAAGGGTCAGGTCGAAATCGCGCGCCAGGTGTTCACCGAGCTGGGGCTCGACACGTCGATGCTGGTCGGCGTCGCGAAAGGCGAGGGGCGCAAGGTCGGCCTCGAGACGCTCGTGTTCGCGGATGGCCGCACGCCGCTCGAACTCGGCAAGGAGAGCGCCGCGTTGATGCTCGTCGCGCAGATCCGCGACGAGGCGCACCGTTTCGCGATCACCGGCATGCGCGCCAAGCGGGCGAAGGCGCGCCAGACGTCGCGGCTCGAGGAGCTCGAGGGCGTCGGCGCGAAGCGCCGGCAGCGGCTGCTCGCGCGGTTCGGCGGGTTGCGCGGCGTGGTGGCCGCGAGCGTCGAGGAACTCGCGAGCGTCGAGGGCATCTCGCACGCGCTCGCCGAGCAGATCTACAAGCAGCTTCACTGACGCGGCCGTGCGGCCGGCTGCCTTGCCAGCGTTCTTGTGGCAGGCCGGTCGACACGGCACAATTGCGAATCCTTTACTGTCCCGCATGCCATGCCGTTCAATTTCCCGATTTTCCTGACGTGGGTACGGATCGTGCTGATTCCGCTCGTCGTCGGCGTGTTCTATCTGCCGGACACGGTGATGGGCGGCGCGCACCGCAATCTTGCGGCGGCGGCGATCTTCATACTCGCGGCGCTGACCGACTGGTTCGACGGCTATCTGGCCCGCAAGTGGAACCAGACGTCGTCGTTCGGTGCGTTTCTCGATCCGGTGGCGGACAAGCTGATGGTGACGGCCGCGCTGCTGATCCTCGTGCAGATTTCGCGGGTCGACGCGGCGATCGCGCTCGTGATCGTCGGCCGCGAAATCGCGATTTCGGCGCTGCGCGAGTGGATGGCGCAGATCGGTGCGTCGAAGAGCGTCGCGGTGAACCAGCTCGGCAAGTTCAAGACCGCATGCCAGATGATCGCGATTCCGATGCTGCTGTTCTACGGGCCGCTGCCGCTCGGCGTCGTGACGATCGACACGCGCGTGTGGGGCAAATGGTTGATGTATCTCGCCGCGGTGCTGACGATCTGGTCGATGCTGTACTACATGAAGCTCGCATGGCCGCAGATTCGCGAGCGCGGCGGCGCATGATGCATTCGGTCGAGCAGGTTTTTGGAAAAAGGGCTGGAAAAGCCCTTGACACAGGAATGTGCCTTCGACATAATCTCGCTTCTCCGCTGCACGACGAAGTAAGTGTGTGACGGGGAAGCAGTAGCGCAGCAATACGCGGGAGTAGCTCAGTTGGTAGAGCGCAACCTTGCCAAGGTTGAGGTCGCGAGTTCGAGACTCGTCTCCCGCTCCAGATTTTTTCTGGCAGCGTGTTGTACGGCAAAGCGCTGCAGATGCAGGACACATGCGGGAGTAGCTCAGTTGGTAGAGCGCAACCTTGCCAAGGTTGAGGTCGCGAGTTCGAGACTCGTCTCCCGCTCCAGATTTTTCTGGCAGCGTGTTGTACGGCAAAGCGCTGCAGATGCAGGACATATGCGGGAGTAGCTCAGTTGGTAGAGCGCAACCTTGCCAAGGTTGAGGTCGCGAGTTCGAGACTCGTCTCCCGCTCCAAGTAATGGGGAAGCCAAGCTTCCCTTTTTATTTGATGGACTTTCGGTCCTCGAATAAAGAATCTGTCGCTTGCCTCACGGCATTCGCACAGTCCGCTTTTGGCGCGATAGCAAAGCGGTTATGCAGCGGCCTGCAAAGCCGTTTAGGCCGGTTCGACTCCGGCTCGCGCCTCCAGGTAGAAAGAGAAAAAGCCCCGCTTCGGCGGGGCTTTTCTTTTTTCTGCGTCGCTTGCGGCCGTCGTGCATGGTGCATGCGACGGCCGTTGGGCAATCAACCATCCACCGGCTGCGCCGGTGTGTCGAGCGTCAACTGATAGAACGCCGCGTCGAGCCAGCGGCCGAACTTGAATCCCGCCTGCGTGATCGTGCCCGCGTGCACGAATCCGAGCTTCGTATGCAGTGCGATGCTTCCCGCATTGGTCGCATCGATGCAGCCGACCACCACGTGCACCTGCGCTTCGTGCGCGCGCCGGACCACTTCGCGCAGCAGCACTTCGCCAAGCCCGCGGCCACGCTGGTCGCGATGCACGTACACGCTGTGTTCGACCGTGTACTTGTACGCGGGAAACGCGCGAAACGTACCCCAGCTCGCAAAGCCGAGCAGCGTGCCCGATGCGTCGACGGCACCGATGACCGGAAAGCCCCCCGCGCGCTTCGCCGCAAACCACGCGACCATCGCTTCCGGCGGACGCGGCTTGTAGTCGTACAGCGCGGTCGAGGTCGCGATCGCGTCGTTCAGGATCTCGAGAATGGCCGGCGCATGCTCGGCCTCGCTGCAATCGATCAGGCGCACGTCGTCGCGCTGTGTCGGGGAATTCATACGGGCTCCTGTGGGCAGTAAGTAGGGCGTGCGCACGACTGCTGCGACGCCGCGTTCATCAGAGGTTCCGCACGCCGGCGGCGGATGCATCGCAGATCGCGACGACATAGCGCGCGGCATGCGACGACGGATTGCTGAAAATCAGCGGCTGGTCGAGCCGCATGGCCAGACAGTCGCCTTCGTGAAGTTCGTGAAGCGCGTCGCCGAACGTGACGTCGACGCGGCCGCTGATGACCCACACCTGCTGATGCAGCGCGCTTTCGCGTCCGCCACTGTCGTACGCGACGCGGGCACCGGGCGGGAAATCCACCTCGACGAGCTGGATCGGCGACGGCCAGCCGGCCGGGGAGAGGTTGCGGCGCACATAGCCGGACGCCGGATCCCGCCATTCGGCCTGCTGCGCGCGACGCGCCAGCGGCTGCGCGGGCGTGTCGTCCTGGTCGCCGCCGAACAGCCCGGCCAGCGACACGCCGAGCCCGGCCGCGAGCTTGTCGAGCACGACGGCCGTCGGGCTGGCCGATGCGCGTTCGATGAGCGAGATCATCGAACGGCTGACGCCGGAGCGCGCGGCCAGCGCATCGAGCGTGTAGCCTCGCACGGTGCGCAGGTCGCGTACGCGCCGGGCGATGCGTTCGTTGATGCCGGTGTCGTCGGCGGTGGCTGATTCTTTCATGATGGATTTATTTTCCAGCAAACTGGAATTCGATGTCAACGGGATTGACGTCCGATAGCTCGATGGAATCCGAACGGCTTGCCCGGCGGTCGCGCACGGCGTAATATACGAATCGACTACGTTTCGTTTAATTGGGGATATATGGGCATCATCAAGATTTCCGAGCACATGCACGAGCGGTTGCGCTCGACCAGCACGGCGCTGAGCCGCTCGATCAATGCGCAGGCCGAACACTGGCTGCGTGTCGGGATGCTGGCGGAACTCAACCCCGCGCTGTCCTACGGGGACATCTGCCGGATGCTGATCGAGGCCGAAGCACGGGGCGGTGAGACGGGGCCGGCGGAACCGGTCGAGCACGGCATCGAGCAGGTGGCGTAATGGCGAAACGAGAAATCCCGATCCGCGGCGCCGCGGAAATCGCCAAGTCGCGTGAAGCCGCGAAGCTCGCGTCGCAGGTGCTGACGATGATTACCGAGCACGTGAAGCCGGGCGTCTCGACCGATGATCTGGACGCACGTTGCCGCGAATATATCGTCGACGTGCTCGGCGCGATCCCGGCGAACATCGGTTACCACGGTTATCCGAAGACGCTCTGCACGTCGGTCAACCACGTGGTGTGTCACGGCATTCCGACGTCGCGGCCGCTGCGCGACGGCGACATCGTGAACCTCGACATCGCGGTGATCAAGGATGGCTGGTTCGGCGATACGAGCCGCATGTATTTCGTCGGCGAACCGAACGAGCTCGCGCGGCGGCTTGTCGCGACGACCTATGAGGCGATGCACGCGGGTATTCGCGCGGTGCGTCCGGGCGCAACGCTCGGCGACGTCGGCTACGCGATTCAGCAGGTCGCGCATCGCGAAGGATTCAGCGTGGTGCGTGAGTACTGCGGGCACGGCATCGGCGATGTGTATCACGACGAGCCGCAGGTGCTGCACTACGGCCGTCCGGGCACCGGCGTGCCGCTCCGGCCGGGGATGATCTTCACGATCGAGCCGATGCTCAACGCGGGCAAGCGCGACACGCGCATGCTGGCGGACGGCTGGACGGTCGTCACGAAGGATCATTCGCTGTCGGCGCAATGGGAGCACATGGTCGTGGTGACCGAAACGGGCTTCGAGGTGCTGTCCGAGGACGCGAAGCCGCAGGCGTTCCAGGCGCTGTCCGGCACGCACGCCGCTTGATACCTGAGGGGCGCCGCAAAGGGCGGTGCGGCGTCACAGCGAAACGGGCCCCTTTGCGGGGCCCGTTTCGTTTTCGTTCCAGGTTGCGCGGCGCGATTTAAGCGCGAACGCGCCGACCGGCTGCCCGGTGGGGGAGCGCGGCTTGGCCGCCGCTCAACCGCGCGCCTTTTGCCACGCGGATTCGACGAATACGCGGCACAGTGCTTCCATTCCCTTGCGGTCTTCGTCGTCGAAGCGCGCGGCGACCGGGCTGTCGACGTCCCACACGCCGATCAGCGTGCCGTCGGCGGCCACCAGCGGCACGACGATTTCCGATTCCGACGCCGCATCACACGCGATATGGCCGGGGAAGTCATGCACGTCGCGCACGACCTGCGTCTCGCGCGTCTGCGCGGCCGTGCCGCACACGCCCTTGCCGAGCGCGATCCGCACGCAGGCGGGCTTGCCCTGGAACGGCCCGACCACGAGTTCCGTCCCGTCGAAGAAGTAGAAGCCGGCCCAGTTGAGACGGTCGAGCGAGTGGTAGACCAGCGCGGAGAAGTTGGCCGCGTTCGCGGTCAGGTCGCGTTCGGACTCGACGAGCGCGCGTGCCTGCTCGACGAGCGTCGCGTATTGATCGGCCTTGGAGGCGTTGGGGTCGTTGGACAGCGTGAACATGGCGGGAAAGCGATCAGGGTTGTGGAATGCGCGATGCGCGTACCGCAGTCTACGGCACGCGCGCACGGTTTGCAGCGCCCGGTCACGCGTGAAGCGGCGCGCTCAATCGGGTTCGAGTTCGGTAAACCGCTCCGCCAGAAAATCGAGCAGCGCGCGCACTGCGGGCAGCAATCCCCGGCGCGACGCGAACACCGCATGGACGATTTCACGGCGCGGCGCCCAGTCGGGCAGCACGGTCACCAGCTCGCCGCGCGCGACCTCATCGCGCACCATCATCGTCGGCAGCTGCACGATGCCGACGCCCGCGACGGCCGCCGCGCGCAGCGCGAGCATGCCGCCCGTCACGAAGCGCGGCTGGTGATGAATTTCCGCATGAGCGCCGTCGGGCCCGCGCAGCCGCCACACGTGCGCGGACTGCGGGGCGCCGTGATCGAGGCTCGGCAGGCGCGCGAGATCGGCGGGAACGGCCGGTGCGCCGTGCTCGCGCAGCAGCGTGGGGCTCGCGACGAGGCACTGGCCGCGCTCGGCCAGCATGCGCAGTGCGAGATCGCTGTCTTCGAGCGGCGGCGGGCGCACACGGATCGCGACGTCGATCCCTTCGCCGACGACGTCGACGCGCCGGTTGGTCGCTTCCAGATGGATCTCGACGCGCGGGCACGCGACCATGAACGCGGCGATCATCGTGCCGACCAGCGAATCGAGCAGCACGATCGGGCAACTGACGCGCACGATGCCGCGCGGCTCCTCGTGCAGCAGCGCGATCGCCTCGTCGGCCGCATCGGCTTCGACGAGCATCGCGCGGCAATGCGCGTAATAGGTCTGGCCGACGTCGGTAACCGTGAAGCGACGCGTCGAGCGCTGGATCAGCCGCATCCCGAGCCGGGCCTCGAGCAGCGCGATGCGGCGGCTCAGCTTCGATTTCGGCATGTCCAGCGCGCGCCCGGCCGGTGCGAAGCCGCCGTGTTCGACGACCTGCACGAAGTAATAGAGATCGTTCAGATCCCGCGCTTTATCGTTCATGAAATGGAACGCTGAGTGCGATTTTGGCAGTCTACCGGATCGATCGTTCCACCACTATATTTCTACCCAGGATGCGAAACACGTGTTTCGCCGCAATTCGGAGAAGGCAATGAAGAAGATCCAGGGTGTGTACAGTGCGCCGCGCGGCCATTGGGTCGGCGACGGTTTCCCGGTGCGTTCGATGTTCAGCTACCAGTCTCACGGTGCGCACCTGAGCCCGTTCCTGCTGCTTGATTACGCCGGCCCGGCCACGTTCGAGCCGGGTTCGGTCTCGGCACCGCGCGGTGTCGGCCAGCATCCGCACCGCGGGTTCGAAACGGTGACGATCGTCTATGACGGCGAGGTCGCGCACCGCGACTCGACTGGCGCGGGCGGCGTGATCGGCCCGGGCGACGTGCAGTGGATGACGGCCGCGAGCGGGATCCTGCATGAGGAATTCCACTCGGAAGGGTTCACGCAGCGGGGCGGCCCGCTCGAGATGGTGCAGCTGTGGGTGAATCTGCCCGCCGCGGACAAGATGGGGGCGCCCGGCTACCAGACGTTGCTGAACGCCGACATCCCCGTCGTCGAGCTGCCGGACGGCGCGGGGCGTGCGCGGATCATCGCGGGTGAACTCGACGGGCGGCGCGGCCCGGCCCGCACGCATACGCCGATCGACGTGTGGGACGTGCGGCTCGTGGCCGGCGGCCATGCGCGGTTCCCGGTCGCCGAAGGGCGCACGCTCGCGGTGGTCGTGCTGAGCGGTACCGTGCAGGTGAACGGCGAGACGGTCGCCCGCGAAGCGCAGTTCGTGCAACTCGGCCGCGACGGCAGTGACGTCGAGATCGAAGCGAACGGCGACGCGAAGCTGCTGATCCTGAGCGGCGAACCGATCGACGAACCTGTCGTCGGTTACGGGCCGTTCGTGATGAACTCGCAAGCGGAGATCCGTACCGCGATCGAGGACTTCAACGGCGGTCGCTTCGGCCAGATGCCGGCATGACGGACAGGCCCCGCGCAATGCGGGGCCTTTTTTTGCGCGCGGACAGTCGGTCGCGCGGCGCGTGCGCTTCGAGGCATAATCGTCGATTGCCGCGCGCCGGCCGGCGCGCCCGAATCAGGACCGACCATGAACGCATCCGCTGCATCCCCGAGCGCCGCCGATCTCGACTGGCGCTGGAAATCCTTCGACGCACTGACGGCGCGCGAAGTCTATTCGATCCTCGAAGCACGCAGCGCGGTGTTCGTCGTCGAGCAGAACTGTGTGTATCGCGACATCGACGACGCGGACCAGACCGCATGGCATCTGGCCGCCTTCGATCCGGCAGGCCACCTGGCCGGCTATCTGCGCGTGCTGCTGCCCGATGCGCAGAATACCGACGTACGCATCGGCCGCGTGCTGACGACCGCCGCGTTTCGCGGTGCGGGCCTCGGCAACGGGCTGCTGTCGCGCGCGCTCGAGCATATCCGCGCGCAGTGGCCGGATACGCCGGTGAGCCTGCATGCGCAGGCCCACTTGCAGCGTTTTTACGGGGCATTCGGCTTCACGCCGAGTTCAGAGGTGCACGACGAGGACGGCATCCCGCACGTGTGGATGAGCAGCGCACGCGCGTAATGCGCGACGCGCCGCGCAGCGGTCAGTGCGCGGCGTGCGCTACCGGCGGCCGGTCCGCGCGCTGCGCCCGTTCATCGATCAGGCGGCCGCGCGCGGACAGCCGCAGCCAGTGCCGCAGCGCGATCAGCGCACCGATCACGCTCATCATCGAGCCGGGAATCCACAGCAACAGGCCGCCGATCTGCTGATCGCGCAGCGGGCTCAGCCACGTGAACGCACGGCCGCAGATCGAATAGATCGGATACAGCTCGTGCGGCGTGAAGAAGATCAGCGCGCCGAGCGCGATCTGCGGCGGGATCGCCGCGACGACGATCAGGATCCGGCGGCCCGGCGACAACCGCGCGGGCGGCGCGGGACGCGGATCGACGACGAGCCACCAGAACAGCAGCCCGTCGATCACCATGCTCCAGTTCATCACGCGATAAAGACGCCAGTCGAGCATCGCGATGAAGTGGATCGGCGACAGCAGCCAGAAATAGATCAGCCCGACGAACAGCACGACCGCGACGACGGGATGGAACACCACGTCGAGCGTCGCGCGCACGGGCGCCCACGCGAGCGCGGGGCGTACGAAACGCTGCCGCCAGCGGAACGGGATGCCCGCGCGAATCGCCGCGCCCGGATAGGACAGCGCGATGAAGAACGGCCCGAGGTGGTGCAGCACGAGGTGCTGTGCGCGATGCAGGAAGAACTCGTGCTCGAAGAAATAGTCGAGCCGCGTATGCAGCGCGATGTAGAGCGCCGTCAGCCCGAACCAGAACGAGAACTGCCGCAGCGGCGACACCTTCGCCTTCTTCACGCCGCGTGCGAACAGCACGGCAGCAGTCAGCACCGCGATCACCACGGTCGGCGACGGTTCCCACGGATCGAGCCAGTACAGGAGGTTCATCGCGCGCGGATCACTTCGCCTGGGCCGGCGACTTCACGGCGAACGGCGCATCGACCGTTTCGCCGTCGGAGAACTTCAGGCGCAGGTGCACGGTGTCGCCCGGCTTGATCGCGTGCTTCGGCTCCTCGAGCATGAAGTGGTAGCCGCCCGGCGCGATGTCGACCTTGCCGCGCGCGGGGATCGTCAGCTTGTCGACCATTTCCATCTTCTGCGTCGAGCCGTTCGAGACGGTCTGGTGCAGCATCGCCATCCCGTAGTCGGGGCTGTCGACGTCGACGAGATCGACCGGCTTGTCGCTCGTGTTCACGAGCGTCACGTAGCCGCCGGCCGGCAGCTTGTTCGGCAGCCAGCGCACCCACGCGTTCTGCGCAGTGATCGCGCCGGCGGCATACGCGTGGGCGCCTGCGCACAGCGCGGCGAGGAGGGCGAGCGTCTTGAGGGTCGTCTTGGTTTTCATGTCGGGGTGAATTCAGGTAGTGGAGGCGGTGTCGATGATCCGGCGGACATCGGCGGCGATGGCGTCGGGCGAGTCGCGGTCGGTCGCAAGCAGGCGGGCGCGGCCGCTCGCGTCGAAGATGTAGACGGCCGAGCTGTGCGTGACTTCGTAGCCGCCGGACGGATCGCGCTGCTCCATCTGGTACGCGACGCGATAGCGCTTCGCGAGCGATTCGATCTGGCGGTCGGTGCCGGTCAGGCCGCGCGCATGCGCGGCGTCGAATGCGGCGACATACGATTGCATGGCCTGCGGCGTGTCGCGCGCAGGGTCGACCGAGACGAACAGGATGCGCACATTGTTGGCCTGCGGGCCGAGCTTCGCCAGCACTTCCATCAGCCGCGCCATCGTTTCGGGGCAGACGTCGGGGCAATGCGTGTAGCCGAAGTAGACGAGCGCGACCTGGCCGTGGAATGCATCGGCGTCAATGGGGTGACCGTCGCCGCCCGTCAGCGTGAACGACAGGTCGGGCAGGTGGCCGGTAACGTTGGTCAGGTTCCAGCGCGGCTCGTCGTGCGTGCACGCGGCGAGCGCCACGGCGGCGGCGAGGGCCGCGGCCGTGCGGATGAGGCGGGAGAAGCGCCGGTGCGGCGCGGTGCGGGCAGACGACATCCTGGGGCTCGATCGGCCGGAATGATGTCCGCCGCGCGGCGCCATGCGTCGCGCGGCAGGCGGTTGCGACTGTAGCGCAATTCGCGCGCCCGCGTCCTTTCGAAACCCGTACGCGGCGGGCGAGCGGGGCAATATGTCGCAGTTGGCGCGGGCGGCGGCGCGATGCCGGCGCTGCGCCGGTTTCGCCCATCTCGATGCGCAGGCGCGGTAAGATGCGCACAATTCCATTCGCGCAGCGGCCGCCCGGCGTTTGCCGGCCGGCCCTCACACTATCGAATCGATGCAATCCGTTCCGGCTTCTCTGTCCCTGACCGATACCGCGTTCTTCTTCGACTTCGACGGCACGCTCGTCGAGTTGGCGCCGACGCCCGACAGCATTCATGTTCCGCCGTCGCTGCTGACGCTGCTCGACGAGCTGCAGCGCCGCTCGCACGGCGCGGTCGCGATCGTGTCCGGGCGCGGGATCGACAACATCGACACGTTCCTGAAGATGCCCGGCATGCCGATCGCCGGCCTGCACGGCGCGGAGCGCCGCGATGCGAACGGCGACACGCAGCGCATCGGCTTCAACGACGAACGCCTGCTGCGCATCGAGCGCGAGCTGGCGGCCGTCGTCGACCGTCATCCGGGCATGCTGCTCGAAATCAAGGGCGCGGCCGTCGCGCTGCACTACCGCAACGCGCCCGAGCGCGAGGCGGCGGCGCGCGCGGCCACCGAGCGCCTCGTCGCCGACTATGCCGATGCGTATGTGCTGCAGCCCGGCAAGATGGTGTTCGAGATCAAGCCGAAAGGCGTCGACAAGGGGCGCGCACTCGCCGCGTTCCTCGACGAGCCGCCGTTTGCCGGCCGCGTGCCGGTGTTCGCGGGCGACGACCTGACCGACGAGAAGGGCTTCGCGGTGGTCAACGCGCGCGGCGGCCTGTCGATCAAGGTCGGCGCGGGCGAGACGTCCGCCCGCACGCGGCTCGATTCGGTCGACGCGCTGCATGAGCTGATCGCGCGCTGGCTCGGTGCGGAGCAGCCGGACGCATGAGTCGCCTCATCATCGTTTCAAACCGCGTTGCGCCGATTTCGGAAGGCGAACCGGCGGCAGGTGGTCTCGCGATCGGCGTCTACGATGCGCTGAAGGAGACGGGCGGCATGTGGTTCGGCTGGAGCGGCGAGGTCGTCGCGTCCGGCGCGCCGCAGATCCGCGTCGAGGAGCACGGGCCGGTCACGTTCGCGACTATCGGCTTGTCACGGCGCGACTACGACCAGTATTACCGCGGCTTCTCGAACGCGACGCTGTGGCCCGCGTTTCACTACCGCACCGACCTGATCCAGTACGACCGTCACGAGTTCGAAGGCTACAGCCGCGTGAACGTGTGGCTCGCCCAGCAGCTCGTGCCGCTGCTGCAGGACGACGACGTGATCTGGGTGCACGACTATCACCTGATCCCGTTCGCGCGCGCACTGCGCGCGGCCGGCGTGAAGAACCGCATCGGCTTCTTCCTGCACATCCCGTTTCCGGCTGCGCAGGTGCTCGTCAATGTGCCGCCGCATCGCGATCTCGTCGAGTCGCTGTGCGCGTTCGACCTGCTCGGCTTCCAGACCGAACCCGACCTGCGCGCGTTCTGCGACTACGTTGAATCGGAAGCGGACGGCGTGATCGAGCGCGACGGCCACCTGGCGACGGTGCGCGCATTCGGCCAGACGCTGCGCGCCGCCGCCTATCCGATCGGCGTGCATCCGGACGAGATCGCGTCGCTCGCGCAGGCCGGCGAGCACGGCAAGGCGGTGCGCACGCTCGCGACGTCGCTGCGCGGTCGCAAGCTGATCATGAGCGTCGACCGGCTCGATTACTCGAAGGGGCTCGTCGAGCGCTTCCGCGCGTTCGAGAAGCTGCTCGAGCACGAGCTGTCGCATCGCAATCGCGTGTCGTTCCTGCAGATCGCGCCGTCGACCCGCGCGGAGCTGCGCGCGTACCAGGACATCCGCCTGCAGCTCGAAGGGGAGTCGGGGCGCATCAACGGACGCTTCGCCGAGCTCGACTGGGCGCCGATCCTCTATATCCATCGCCAGTACGATCGCCAGCTGCTCGCTGCGCTGTACCGGCTCGCGCGGGTCGGCTATGTGACGCCGCTGCGCGACGGGATGAACCTCGTCGCGAAGGAGTACGTGTCCGCGCAGAATCCGGAGGATCCGGGCGTGCTCGTGCTGTCGCGCTTCGCGGGCGCCGCACGCGAGTTGACGGGGGCGCTGATCGTCAATCCGATCGATATCGACGGGATGGCCGATGCGCTGTCGCAGGCGCTGACGATGCCGCTCGCCGAGCGGCGCGCGCGTTATACGGACATGATCGCGCAGCTTCGCGAGAACAACGTGTCGGTGTGGCGCGACAACTTCCTGCGCGATCTGCAGCACGCTTAACCGGCAGGTCATCGAGCAATAAAAAAAGCCGCAGTGCGACGCGCACTGCGGCTTTTTTGTCGGCTGCGGGCCGGTGTGTCAGGCCGCGCGTTCGCCAGTCGGCGTGCTGCCGTCGGGGGCCGGGTGATGGCGGCCGTGCTGTTTCGCGAGCAGGTCGCGGTACAGGCCCGGGCGGTTGCGCAGCACGTCGGGTGCGCCGTCGTCGATGACCTTGCCGTTGTTCATCACGATGATCCGGTCGAAGTTGCGCAGCGTCGACAGGCGGTGGGCGATTGCTATCACCGTGCGACCGACCATCAGGCGGTCGAGCGCGCTCTGGATCGCTTCCTCGGACGCGCTGTCGAGCGCGGACGTCGCTTCGTCGAGCAGCAGGATCGGCGCATCCTTCAGGATCGCGCGCGCGATCGCGATGCGCTGGCGCTGGCCCCCCGACAGCTTGACGCCGCGGTCGCCGACGATCGTGTCATAGCCTTCCGGCATCGCTTCGATGAACTCCGCGCAGCGCGCGTCGCGCGCGGCGGCGAGCACTTCCTCACGGGTGGCTTCGGGGCGGCCGTACGCGATGTTGTCGTAGATCGTCCGGTGCAGCAGCGAGATGTCCTGCGGCACGAGCGCGATCGCGTGGCGCAGGCTGTCCTGCGTGATCGTCTTCACGTCCTGGCCGTCGACCTGCACGGCGCCGTCCTGCGTGTCGTAGAAGCGCTGCAGCAGCGCGAGCACGGTCGATTTGCCGGCGCCCGACTTGCCGATCAGGCCGACGCGCTGGCCCGGCTCGATATGGAGGTCGAAGTGGTCGAGGATCGCGCGGCGGTGCGGATACGCGAACGTCACGCGCTCGAAGTTGACGCGGCCGCCCTTGGCCGACAGCGGTTGTGCGTCGGAGCGGTCCGGCATCCCGTGCGGTTCGAGCAGCGTCTTGACCGCTTCGGACAGGCGCGCGATGTGCTGCGTGACGTCGACGAGCGCGACCGCGAGATCGCGCGTGCCGTGCAGGATCGTGAAGCCGAGCGAGCTGACGAGCACGATGTCGCCCGACGTCGCGCGGCCCTGGTCCCACAGCCACAGCGCCCAGCCGAGCAGGCCGGCGGACAGCATCGCGGTGATCACCGCGTGCAGCAGACGCAGCTTCTCGAGATAGAGCAGGCTCTGCTGGCGCGCATCCATCTCGGCCTTGACCGTCGCGCCGAAGCGTTTCTGTTCGCGCAGCGTCATCCCGAACGCCCGCACGAGGCCCATGTTGCCGATCACGTCGACGAGCTCGCCGTCGACCGCCGCGGCCTTCGCCGCGAACGCGTGGTGGCGCGCGGAGCCGCGACCGGCCAGCTTGAACAGCACGACGGAGAGCACGGCGGAGCAGCCGAGCAGGCCGGCCGCCATCATCGGGTTGACGACGATGATCATCAGGATCGCGCCCATCACCGCGATGCACGGCGGCAGCACGTTCCACGCCATCGTGTTCTCCGACGTGTAGACGGCGTTCGACGTGGCCGTGATGCGGCTCGCGAGCGTGCCGGGCTGCTTCTCGGCGTAGTAGGTGGGCGAATGGCCGATCAGGTACTGGAACAGGTCGCGCCGGAGGTCGCCGGTGACCGCGACGAACGTGTGCGCGGCGAACCAGCCGCCGACGCGCCACAGCAGGTTGTCGGCGGCGATCAGCCCGACGAGCAGCGCGAATGCGCTCCACAGCGGGCCGGGGTGATGCCGTCCGGTCGCCAGCACGTCGATCAGGTGCTTGATCGCGTATTGCGAGCCGAGCGCGCAGCCGACGGCGGCCAGCACGCTGCAGAGCACGATCAGGTGGGCGACAGGATGCAGGCGAATGTAGCGGAACAGGAACGCGATCGGTCGATGCGCGTAGCTCGACAGCTTCGCGTTGTGGGCGTTGCGCTGGGCAGGGGTGAGAGATTCCAAAATATGCGTGCGGTGATTCGGTGATTGAGCGTGGCGGCTGGATCGCAGGCCGGCGTTCGCCCGGACTGAATAATCCGGCATTGTAAACAAGGCCGCGTGTCGCGCTGCGCGAATCTTGCCTCGGCCAGGGGCTCGCGATCGATTTTGAGATAAAATCCGGCATCCCGTCCTGCCTCATGTGCCGGAATCACGCTGCCGGCGGTCACGGGGTCAAGGAATGCCAAAAGGGCCTTCCACTCTAGAACGGACACCCAAGTCCGCGGGTTGCAAAGTGTTGCACCTTTGTAACAAAGTAAAGTGTTTGAAATGTTGTGCGCCGTATCGGGATTAACCCTAGATAATCGGCTCCGGGTTCGATTCCAGGTTTTTTACGAACCCCTGTCAACGGGTCTTCGTTTCAAACGTTCTATGCCTGTCGCGTCGCCGACGCTCCTTGAGCAGCGCGGGTTTGACGCCCCCGGCAGGCTGATTCGTCCGATTTTCGGACGAAATGCATCCAGCCCGGACCGCCGGCAGGTTGCCGACCCATACCTGGTTTTTAGCCGATTTTTTAGGAGTTACGCATGCGAATCGCCCAAATCGCTCCGTTGCACGAAGCGGTGCCCCCGAAACTGTACGGTGGTACCGAGCGAGTGGTGTCCTACCTCACCGAAGCACTTGTCGAGATGGGGCATGACGTCACGCTCTTCGCGAGCGGCGATTCGCAAACCTCCGCGAAGCTCGAAGCGTGCTGGCCGCAGGCGCTGCGCCTCGACCCGACGATCCGCGACGTGATGGCCCCGCACATGCTGCTCCTCGAGCAGGTGCGCCGCCGCGCGGAAGAGTTCGATGTCCTGCACTGCCACATCGACTACTACCCGTTCTCGCTGTTCTCGCGCCAGCCGGTCCCGCATCTGACGACGATGCACGGCCGTCTCGACCTGCCGGAACTGCAGCCGATCTTCAACGCATTCAACGACGTGCCGGTCGTGTCGATTTCCGACAACCAGCGCATCCCGCTGCCGCAGGCGAACTGGCTGTCGACCGTCTACCACGGCCTGCCGGAGAACCTGCTGACGCCGATCCCGAACGTGAAGCCGAGCTACCTCGCGTTCCTGGGCCGCATCTCGCCGGAGAAGCGCGTCGACACGGCGATCCGCATCGCCGAGCAGGCCGGCCTGCCGATCAAGATCGCCGCGAAGCTCGACAAGGCTGACCGCGCGTACTACGAAGAGAAGATCAAGCCGCTGTTCGCGCTGCCGCACGTCGAGTACATCGGCGAAATCAGCGAGTCCGAAAAGACCGAATTCCTCGGCAACGCGCACGCGCTGCTGTTCCCGATCGATTGGCCGGAGCCCTTCGGCCTGGTGATGATCGAGGCGATGGCTTGCGGCACGCCGGTGATCGCGTTCAAGCGCGGCTCGGTGCCGGAAGTGATCGACAACGGCGTGTCGGGCTTCGTCGTCGAAGACGAACTGTCGGCTGTTGCCGCGCTCAAGCGCCTCGATACGCTGCCGCGCGAGAAGGTTCGCGCCGCGTTCGAAGCCCGCTTCTCGTCGAAGGTGATGGCGCAGAACTACGTGAAGGGCTACGAGGAACTGCTGCGCCAGAAGCGCCGCACGGTGCTCCGCGAAGTCAACGCAAGCTGATTGCGGGCCGCCGCCGCGTTGCGGCGTGCGGCTTGCCATCGACGCCCCGTCCGGGTTCCCGGCGGGGCGTTGTCACATCCGCGGCGCGGATCTGTTGTATTCTCGCCGCGCCCGACGCCGCGAACGGCCCCCGAAGCGGCCCGGCATGGCATCCGTCCGTCTGTCCAGACGGTAATGTCCCTATAATGGCCGTGCCGTGAAATCCGGCCCCGCACGAATATCCAGAGGAGAGCAGTCTTGGCGAGAACGAAATCCACGCGCGCAGCGCCGGCCCCCGGCGCCGGTGTGATCTTCGCGTTGCGTGCGATCGGTCTCGTGCTGCTCGCGCGCTGGCTGTTCTCGATGTCCCAGATGGGTTATCGGTCGTCGCTGTCGGCGATGGTGTCGTCGCCCTGGGCCTTCGTCTATCTCCTGCTGATCTTCCTGCTGCTCGCGCTGCCGGGCGCCGTCGCGCGCGCCGAACGGCCGTTTCATCCGCTGCCGCAGTGGCTGCGCCAGGCGCTGCGCGTCTTCGCGCTGATCGGTTTCCTGTTCGCGGTCTGGTCGATCGGCATGTTCGTATGGGTGGACGGCTGGCGTCTCGCGCTGCATGCGGTGACGGCGACCAACGGCTGGCTCGTTGCCGCACCGGCGCTTTACGCGGCGATCGTCTGGATCTGCCGCCCGCGGCCGCTGTGGCGGACCAACGTGGCCGCCCGCCGCTTCGCGGTCGGCCGTTATGCGATTTCGCTCGACGTGCTGACGCGCACCACGATCGTGTGGATGGAAAGCCGCAAGGTCGGCCAGTACGACGCGCGCGAACTGTCGGTGCGCTGGCCCGGCCGGGCGGCGCGTGCCGCAGGCGAGGGTGCGTTGGACGCGCAGCCGGCCGTCGTGCCGCCGCGCCGCGGCAGTCTCTTCAATCGACCGAAGGTCGAACTGCTGTGGGATTCGCCGGCGGCCGTCGGCCATAACCGGCAGATCGTCATGCGTGCGCCGCTCGCAACCGAAGGCGACCGCGTCGCGGTGCTCGCACTCGACGCCGCGCTCAAACAGATCGTCTGACAAGTCCCGCGCACGGCAGGCGGGCGACAAGGAGGCGTGATGATCGTCCGCTGGTTGCTGGCTGCCATTCACCTGAGTGCGTTCGGCGTCGCGTTTGCCGCGATCGCGGGGCGTAATCGCGCGTTGCGCCGGCTCATCGCGTCGGCGCAGGCGGCCGACTTGCCCGGCGTATTCAAGGCGGATGCCGCGTGGGGGCTGTCGGCGCTCGTGCTGATCGTGACGGGCCTGATGCGCGCGTTCGGCGGTTTCGAGAAAGGCTCGGCGTACTACCTGCACGAACCGCTCTTTCACCTGAAGATGACCGCGCTCGTGCTGATCCTGCTGCTCGAGATCGTGCCGATGCTCGGGTTGATCCGGTGGCGCGTCGCCGCGCGGCAGCAGCAGATGCCCGATCTTGGCCGTGCGCGCACCTATGTGCGGATCGGCCATTGGCAGGCGGTGCTGGTGATCGTCATCGTGTTCGCCGCGTCGGGGATGGCGCGGGGGATTGGGGTGGCCGGGTAGGTGCGGCCAGGTATGTGCGGTCGGCTAGGCCAGGCCGCGCAGGCGCGGCCCGTTAGGTATGGCCTTGGCGAGGCCGGCCAGGTCAGCCATCGCTGTCACCACCATCATCGCGATCCCGTTCGACCCGCGCAGCGTTTCCGCCCGATACCCACCAGCCCGGCCGCAGGCCGCATCGCTTCTCCCGATTCCGGCTCGACCGGGCGATCCTGCCGCCCGGTCCGTCCCGTGCTCAACGCACGAGGCAAGGGCGCTTGTTGTTGAAGGTCCAACCCGGAATCAGGTACTGCATCGCCGCCGCATCGTCGCGGGCGCCGAGCCCGTGCTGCTTGTACAACTCGTGCGCGACCGCGACGGCGTCCATGTCGATATCGATGCCGAGCCCCGGCCGCTTCGGTACCTCTACCAGCCCGTTCTCGATCTTCAGCGGTTCGCGCGTCAGCCGCTCGCCGTCCTGCCAGATCCAGTGCGTGTCGATCGCGGTGACCTGGCCCGGCGCGGCGGCCGCGACGTGCGTGAACATCGCGAGCGATACGTCGAAGTGGTTGTTCGAATGCGAGCCCCACGTGAGGCCCCAGTCGCGGCACATCTGCGCGACGCGCACCGAACCCTGCATCGTCCAGAAGTGCGGATCGGCGAGCGGGATGTCGACGGCCTGCAACTGCACCGCGTGACCCATTTGCCGCCAGTCGGTCGCAATCATGTTGGTGGCCGTCGGCAGCCCCGTCGCGCGGCGGAATTCGGCCATCACCTCGCGGCCCGAGTAGCCGTTCTCCGCGCCGCAAGGATCTTCCGCGTAGGCGAGCACGTGATGCTGGTCGCGGCACAGCCGCACGGCCTCATCGAGCGACCATGCACCGTTCGGGTCGAGCGTCACGCGCGCGTCGGGGAAGCGCTCGGCGAGCGCCGTCACGGCCTCGATCTCGCTCGCGCCTTCGAACACGCCGCCCTTCAGCTTGAAGTCGTTGAAGCCGTAGCGCGCATGCGCGGCCTCGGCGAGTCGCACGACGGCCTCGGGCGTCAGCGCGGCTTCGTCGCGCACGCGCGTCCAGTCGTCGGTCGCGCCGCTGCCGTCGCGGTAGGCGAGTGCGGTCTTCGTGCGGTCGCCGATGTAGAACAGGTAGCCAAGCATTTCGACACGCTCGCGTTGCTGGCCCTCGCCGAGCAGCGCGGCGACCGGCACGCCGAGATGCTGGCCGAGCAGGTCGAGCAGCGCGGCTTCGAGCGCGGTGACCGCGTGGATCGTCGTGCGCAGGTCGAAGGTCTGCAGCCCGCGGCCGCTCGCGTCGCGGTCGGCGAAGGTGCGCCGCACGTCGTTGAGCACCGCGTGGTAATTGCCGACCGGCTGGCCGACGACGAGCGCGCGCGCATCGTCGAGCGTGCGGCGGATGCTTTCGCCGCCCGGTACTTCACCGACGCCGGTCCGGCCCGCGCTGTCCTTCAGGATCACGAGGTTGCGGGTGAAGAACGGGCCGTGCGCGCCGCTCAGGTTGAGCAGCATGCTGTCGTGGCCGGCGACCGGAATCGCTTGCAGGTCGACGATACGCGGCGTGTCGTGGGAGGGCGAGGCAGTGACGGCGTTCATGGGCGGCGATGGCGAAAGGGTGGGCAATGCCGTGCGGCAAAAGCTTTGCCGCGCGCGGCGGGAGGTGCGATCATTCGACAACCGACATGCGCGGCGCGCAAGCCCCGCAGGTCGACGCAACCCGGAACGGGGTGGGAGCGGCAACCGATCCAGCGGAGCGCAGAACGCGAACGCTGGCTGATCGTAAAGCATGGGACCAGGCGGCGCTGGAATGCTCGCTTGAGTCGACAGGAGATCCGTGTTTCGATCATCAGTCGTCGGATGACTTGTGACGCAGTATAATGAATCATCGGCTTTCGCTCAAACCCCGCGTAAACCCTCGGCTCACATTACGATCATTCAAAAAGGAACCGGCCTCATGTCCGTCCCTACGCTTCCCGCCGCGCCGCGCCGTCGCGCACGCAGCCTCGCACAAGATGTCGTCGACGCGCTGACCGCGCAGATCGAAAACGGCACGCTGCGTCCCGGCGACAAGCTGCCGACCGAAACCGAAGTCATGGCGGCGCAGGGCGTGAGCCGGACGGTCGTGCGCGAGGCGATCTCGCGGATGCAGGCGAGCGGCCTCGTCGAGACGCGCCACGGCATCGGCAGCTTCGTGCTGGAGCCGTCGCGCCGCCAGACGCTCGGCATCGACCCGGCGACGATCACGACGCTGCGCGACGTGCTCGCGGTGCTGGAGCTGCGCATCAGCCTCGAGAGCGAATGCGCGAGCCTTGCCGCGCAGCGCGCGAACGATACCGACCTGGCCGCACTGCGGCGCGCGCTCGATGCGATCGCATCGGGGGCGGGCGGCGGGCGCGACACCGCGCAGCTCGACTTCCAGTTCCATCTGCAGATCGCGCAGTCCACCGGCAACCGCTATTTCGTCGACATCATGACGCAGCTCGGCACGTCGATCATCCCGCGCACGCGCGTGAATTCGGCCCGCTTTGCCGGCGACGATCTCGAGCGCTACGTCGGCCGGCTGAATCACGAGCACGAGGACATCTACGAAGCGATCGCACGCCACGACCCGGAGGCCGCACGCGCCGCGATGCGCACGCACCTCACCAACAGCCGCGAACGACTGCGCCGCGCGCACGAAGCGGCCGAGGCCGAGCGCGACACGCAGGCCGGCTGACGCGCCGGGCGACGCGGCCGGTGTTGCCGCCGGCCTGGTCGAATCGCCTCAACATCAGTCGTCATACGAGACGGAGCTCCCTTCATCGATCACCGGGGCCGGGCGGCCTTTCCGCCGCCGGCCGCCGGCACCGCCGATCAGCCTCCCTTCGTCGTGATCGTCTTCCACGCGCCGCTCTTCACCTGGTACAGCGTCGACATCCCGCTCTTCAGCGAGCCGTCGTTCGCGAACGAGATGCGGCCGGTGACGCCTTCGAAGTCGATCTTCTTCAGCGCCGGGCGATAGACCTTCGGGTCGGTCGAGCCGGCCGCCTGCATCGCCTTGATCGCCGCCCACGCTGCGTCGTAGCCGAACTGCGCGTACGACAGCACGTCGACGCCGAAGCGCTTCTTGAAGCGCTGTTCGAAATCCTTCCCTTGCGGCAGCTCGTCGAGCGGCCGGCCGTATTCCCACGCCATCGCGCCTTCGGCGGCCGGGCCCGCGATCTTGATGAACTCGTTGTCCTTCACGCCGCCGCCGCCGACGAACTGCGCGTTCAGCCCGAGCTGGCGCATCTGCTTGATGAAGTTCGCGGCGAGCGAGTCGAGGCCGCCGAAGAAGATCAGGTCGGGGTTCTTCGCCTTCAGGCTCGTGATCTGCGCGCGGAAGTCGACGGCCTGGTTGCTGGTGAATTCGCGGCCGACGAGGTTCCCGCCCGCGGCCTTCACGGCCTTCTCGAACTCGTCGGCCTCGCCCTGGCCGAACGCGGTGCGGTCGTCGATGATCGCGATGCGCTTCGCCTTCGTCACGTCGACCGCGTACTTGCCCGCGTTGCCGGCGTTCTGGCCGTCGGTCGCGATCACCATGAACATGTTTGCGAGCCCGCGCGCGGTGAGCGTCGGGTTGGTCGCGGCCGGATCGATCACCGGGATGCCGGCCTTGTCGTAGACGACCGAGGCCGGAATAGTCGTCCCCGAGTTGAAGTGGCCGACCACGACCGACACGTTCTGGTCGACGAGCGCCTGCGCGGCCTGCACGCCGATGCGCGGGTCGGCCTGGTCGTCCTGCACGATGAGATTGAAGTGAGCGGGCTTGCCGGCGATCTGCACCTTCTGCGCGGCGGCATCGTCGAGCGCGAGCTGCACGCCGTTCTGCAGGTCCTTGCCGTAACCGGCGTTCACGCCCGTGAGCGGCGCGGCGAAGCCGACCTTCACGTCGGTCGTATCGGCGGCCTGGGCGGCCTGTTGCGAGAGGAGGGCAAGCGCGGATGCAATCGACACCGACAGCAGGGAATGACGGAATTTCATGTTGTTCCTCTTGTTCGACACCTGCGAGTGAGTACCGCATGCGCTCGGGCGGGCCGGACGCGTGCGACGGGCGGGCGGTTCGACCGCTTCTCGGAATCGGGCGGGGAGGTCGGCATCGTGATCCTCGGAAGAATCTCCCGTCAGGCTCCATCAAGAGCCCCGATCGCCTCGATATATAGGTCGCCGATATGCCCGGGTCTTGGCAATTTGCCGCGCATTCGGTGCGGATTTGCGCATAGCTTCCGCGCGTGCGGCGGCAGCCGGTATCGGGAGTTTCCCGTCGCGAACGGAACGGGGGGAGTGGGGGGAGGAGCAGGGAGGCGGCGCGGCCCGCCGGGGCCGCGCCGCGCACGGGACGCCGTCAGTCGGACAGGGCGTCCGATGCGGCTTCGGCATCGTCGTGCGATGCGTGCGTGCGGATCAGCGGATCGCTGGTGCTCGGGCGGCCCGTCTCGACGTGGCCCGCGAAGCGGCGCAGGAAGCCGAGCAGCCGGCCGTCGCTGACGGTCAGGTCATACCAGCCGTGGCTGCCGCGCAGATCCCAGTAGTCGTCGATCTGCTGGCCCGGCGCGAGGTCGAACGTGCGCGCGCGGCCGTGGCCGTACGCGTTCGTGACCTTGAGCCGCACGGCCTTGTGGCCGCGGTTCATCAGGCGCAGCGTGATGTTGCCGTTCGCGACGTCGTAACCGTAGATCACCTCGGGGTTCACGTTCGCGCTGCCGACACCGGTCGCGAACGGGCCGCGGAAATGGCAGTAGAAGCCGTTCGGGCCGTACACGTCGAGGTCGTACAGGCCGAGCGACGCGGCGGCGCTCCACGTGTCGTCGATCCGCTTGCCGGCTTCGACCGTGTACGCCCACGGGCCGTCGAGACGGTTGCGTGACTGCACCTGGAACGACGCGCCCGCGCGACCGGTGTTCGCGAAGGTCAGCCGGAACAGGCCGTTCACCGATTCGACGCGGCCGTGCGCGAACAGCTCGTACGGCAGCGCGCGCGCCGGACGCAGTCCGACCTCCTGCTTCGGCAGCTTCTGAAACACCGGCGGCACGGGGATGTAGTCGGGATGGCGCAGGCGGTCGGGCGGCGCGTAGCCGCTCGTGTCCGGCAGCTTCGGCCAGCCGGCGTCGGCCGTCGCGAAATCGAACGCGGCGGTCAGGTCGCCGCACACCGTGCGACGCCACGGCGAGATGTTGCCGGCCTTGACCGGGTATTGCGCGCCGAAACGTGCCTCGATGAATTGCAGCAGCGACGTGTGATCGTAGGTCTGCGAGCAGACCCAGCCGCCCTTCGTCCACGGCGACACGACGAGCATCGGCACGCGCGGCCCGAGCCCGTACGGGCCGGCCATGTGCGATGCGTCGCCGGGGAACACCTCGTTGGTCGTCGCGACCGTCGACAGCCCGTTGTCGCGCGACTGCGGCGCGAACGGCGGCTGCACGTGGTCGAAGAAGCCGTCGTTTTCGTCGTACGTGATGAAGAGCGCGGTCTTGCTCCATACCTCCGGATTCGACACGAGCGCCTGCAGCACCTGCTCGATGTACCACGCGCCGTAGTTCGCCGGCCAGTTCGGATGCTCCGAATACGCTTCCGGCGCGCAGATCCACGACACCTGCGGCAGCGTGCCGTTCTTCACGTCCTGCTGCAGCACGTCGAACAGCGTGCCGCCCGCGCTGATGTTGGTGCCGGTGCGCGCCTTGTCGTACAGCGGCGTGCCGGGCAGCGCGCTGCGGTACTGGTTGAAGTAGAGCAGCGAGTTGTCGCCGTAGTTGCCGATGTACGGGTTCTGCGTCCAGCCCCACGACCCGGCGGCGTTCAGGCCGGTGCCGACGTCCTGGTAGATCTTCCACGACACGCCGGCGTTCTCCAGCACTTCCGGATAGGTCGTCCAGCCGTAGCCCGCTTCCTCGTTGCCGAGCACCGGGCCGCCGCCCGTGCCGTCGTTGCCGACGTAGCCGGTCCACATGTAGTAGCGGTTCGGATCGGTCGAGCTCGGGATCGCGCAGTGGTACGCGTCGCAGATCGTGAACGCGTCGGCGAGCTGGTAGTGGAACGGGATGTCGTCGCGCTTCAGGTACGCCATCGTCGTGGTGCCCTTGTTCGGCACCCACTGGTCGTAGCGGCCCTTGTTCCAGGCGGCGTGCATGTCCTGCCAGCCGTGCGGCAGGTCCTGCAGGAACTGCAGGCCGAGCTTGTCCGCGCCCGGATGGAACGGCAGCAGTTCGGCCGGGCCGACCGGCTGGTGGAACACCGACTTGCCGTTCGCGAGGCGCAGCGGGCGCGGGTCACCAAAGCCGCGGACACCACGCATCGTGCCGAAGTAGTGGTCGAACGAGCGGTTCTCCTGCATCAGGATCACGATGTGTTCGATATCGCGGATGGTGCCGGTGCGGCGGTTCGCGGGAATCGCAAGCGCATCGCGAATCACGGGCGGAAACAGGTTCAGCGCGGCGGCGCCGGCGGTGCCGGCAGCGACGCGCAGGAAGTCACGACGGTTCGATCGGGTCATGGTCGTTATCGTGCGGTAAAGAGGGGAGCCGATTGGCAGGACCTGCTGGAAGGGCGCGCCCGGGTCGCAGGATGCGGCTGCGCCGGGTGGTGCCGTCGCGAGCATAGCGAGGAATCGGTGTCATTCATGTGAAGTCCGGAAACGTTTGCATCCGCATCGAAGCGATCTCGACGCAGCGTCGGGACAGCTATCGCCAGCAGTCGCGGTGCGGCAGGGATGAGGCGGGAAAGCGGTGTGGCGCGGCGCGGGATGCGCGCCGGTGAAGCGGAGGGCGACGCCGGCGTGTCAGGCGTCCGTGACCCACGCGCCGAACCATTCGCTCGGGCGCGCGATTTCGTCCTGCGCGGCGACGAGTTCGAGCTCGTAGCGGCGCGCATCGTAGGTGGCCTTCACGACCGCGTGGACGGCCGCGAGCGTGTGCTCGAACGCGGCGCGCACGGAGTCGCCGCGCAGCCGGCATGCGACGAAGATCGCGCTGGTCAGGTCGCCGACGCCGACCGGGTGGCGGGGAAACGCGTACAGCGGGCGCTGGCCGATCCACGCTTCGGTTTCGGTGACGGCGAGCATGTTGAAACGATCGGCGGGGCTGTTGCGGTCGTGCAGGTGCTTGACGAGGATGATCTGCGGGCCGCGGCGGATCAGTGCGCGGCACGCTTCGACGGCTTCGGCGACGGTTTCGATGCGCCGCCCGGCGAGCTTCTGCAGTTCGGTGTGGTTCGGCGACATGCCGTCCGCGAGCGCCGGCATCTCCTGGACCATGAATTCCTCGACGCCGGGCTCGGGCCGGATGCCGCCCGTCTGGCCCATCGCCGGATCGCAGAAGTACCACGCGTTCGGGTTCATCGCCTTCACCGAGCGGACGATCTCGACGGCCGCACGCGCCTGCGGCGGCGAGCCGAGGAAGCCGGACAGCACGGCGTCGCAGCGCTTGAGCGCGCCGATCGCGGCGATGCCGTCGACGAGCTGTTCCATCTTCGCGGCATCGATCGCGCTGCCGGCCCAGTGACCGTACTGCATGTGATTCGACAACTGGACGGTATTGAGCGGCCAGACGTTGATGCCGAGGCGCTGCATCGGGAACACGGCCGCACTGTTGCCGGCATGGCCGTAGATGACGTGCGACTGAATGCTGAGGACGTTTTTCATGGGAATCGCCTGCACGCGTTTCAGGGTCACGTCACACGATACCCGAGTTCGTCGCGCGCGCGGAAGTCGCGCGGCCCCGGAGTGTTGCGCGCCGTCGTCAGCGCGACCGCGTAGAATCGCGGGGCGCGAGGCGGCCCGGCTGCCCGCGTGTGTCTCCAATCACCGTGATCGCCATG
>NZ_JAAGPG010000674.1:0-3904 GCF_017104665.1 Burkholderia sp. Se-20378
TCGCACGCGTCGGCGTCGCGACGGCCGACCTGTTCCCGCGCTTCACGCTGTCCGGGTTGCTCGGCAGCGCGACGAGCAGTTACGGGTTCTTCCGCGCGGGCAGCGACACGAACCTGATCGCGCTCGGCATCGACTGGTCGTTCCTCGACGTCGGCCGCGTGCGTGCCCGGATCGCCGCGAGCGATGCGGAAGCGGCCGGCCAGCTCGCGCAGTACCGGCAGACCGTGCTCGGGGCGCTGGAGGAAACCGAGAACGCGCTGCTGCGTGCCGCCCGCACGCGTGACGAGACGGGCCATCTCGTGCAGGCCGCGACCGACAGCGCGCGGGCCGCGCAACTGGCGCAGGCGCGGTTTTCGGCGGGCGCGATCGACTACTACGAAGTGCTCGACGCGCAACGCACGCTGCTGCAGGCGCAGGATGCGGCGGCCGACGGGCAGATGCGCAGTGCGACGTCGACGGTGGCGCTGTACAAGGCGCTGGCAGGCGGCTGGCCGTCGGGAATGGAGCAGCGCCCGCAAGGCCCGCTCGCGCAGTCGGGTCAGTAGCGCAGGTAGAGCGGTGGCGCGGCAGGCCGGAGCGATCCTGCCTGCCGCGCGCCGCGTGACTACACGCTGGCCGGATCGACCTTGTCGATGTCGATGCCGTAACGCCGGATGGCTTCGCCGACGCGCGCACGCGGTATCGCGCCGTCGTCGGCGAGTGCCTTCAGCGCCGCGATCACGATGAAGTGACGGTCGACCTCGAAGAACGTGCGCAGCGCGTCGCGCGTATCCGAGCGGCCGAAGCCGTCGGTGCCGAGCGACACGAAGCGCCGGCCGTCGACGAACGCACGGATCTGGTCGCCGACGATCTTCATGTAGTCGGTCGCCACCACCACCGGGCCCGTGCGGCCGTCGAGGCATTGCTGCACGTACGGCACGCGCGGCGCCTGCTCGGGATGCAGCAGGTTCCAGCGTTCCGCGGCCAGCCCGTCGCGGCGCACCTCGTTCAGGCTCGTCGCGCTCCATACGTCGCTCGACACGCCGAAGTCCTGCGCGAGCAGGTCGCTCGCGGCGAGCACTTCACGCAGGATCGCGCCGCTGCCCATCAGCTGCACGTGCGGCGCATCGGCCGCGCGCGACGTGTCTTCGCGCAGCAGGTAGAGACCCTTGAGAATGCCGGCCTCCGCGCCGTCGGGCAGTGCCGGATGCGGGTAGTTCTCGTTGAGCAGCGTGATGTAGTAGTAGACATCCTCCTGTTCCGCGAACATCCGCCGCAGGCCGTCGCGCACGATCACCGCGAGTTCGTACGCATAGGTCGGGTCGTACGACACGCAGTTCGGAATCACCGACGACAGCACGTGACTGTGCCCGTCGTCGTGCTGCAGCCCTTCGCCCATCAGCGTCGTGCGGCCCGACGTCGCGCCGAGCAGGAAGCCGCGCGTACGTGCGTCGCCGGCCGCCCACGCGAGATCGCCGACACGCTGCAGCCCGAACATCGAATAGAAGATGTAGAACGGGATCGCCGGCAGGCCGTGGTTGCTGTACGCCGTGCCGGCCGCGATCCACGATGCGATCGCGCCCGATTCGTTGATGCCTTCCTGCAGGATCTGCCCGTCCTTCGCTTCCCTGTAGTAGCTGAGCTGTCCCGCGTCCTGCGGCGTATAGAGCTGGCCGAGATGCGAGTGGATGCCGATCTGGCGGAACAGGCCCTCCATCCCGAACGTACGCGATTCGTCCGGCACGATCGGCACGACGAGCTTGCCGAGCGCCGGATCCTTCAGCAGCGTGCCGAGGATGCGCACGAACGCCATCGTCGTCGACAGCCCGCGCTCGCCGCTGTCCTTGAGCTGACCTTCAAATGCGGCGAGCGGCGGCACCGGCAGCGGCGCCACGCGGCTGAAGCGGGCCGGTACGTGGCCGCCGAGCGCGGCACGGCGTTCCGCGAAGTAGCGTGCCTCGGCGCTGCCGGGCTCCGGCTTGAGGTAGGGCAGTTCGTCGAGCTGCGCATCGCTGACCGGCAACGCGAAGCGGTCGCGGAACGCACGGACGGCGTCCGCGCTCATCTTCTTCAACTGGTGGTTCACGTTCTGGCCTTCGCCGGCTTCGCCCATCCCGAAGCCCTTGACCGTCTTCGCGAGCACGACGATCGGCCGTCCGTCCGCGCGCACCGCCTGCGCATAGGCCGCATGCACCTTTTCCGGGTCGTGGCCGCCGCGTGCCAGTTTCCAGATGTCGTCGTCGGACAGGTCGGCGACGAGTTCGAGCAGTTCGGGATACTTGCCGAAGAAATGCTCGCGCACGTACGCGCCGCTTTGCGACTTGAAGGTCTGGTAGTCGCCGTCGACGCATTCCATCATGCGCTGGCGCAGCAGGCCCGTCGTGTCGCGTTCGAGCAGGCGATCCCAGCCGGCGCCCCAGATCACCTTGATGACGTTCCAGCCCGCCGCGCGGAACGTGCCTTCGAGTTCCTGGATGACCTTGCCGTTGCCGCGCACGGGGCCGTCAAGGCGCTGCAGGTTGCAGTTGACGACGAAGATCAGGTTGTCGAGCCGTTCGCGCCCCGCGAGCGAGATCGCGGCGAGCGATTCGGGCTGGTCCATTTCGCCGTCGCCGAGAAATGCCCAGACCTTGCGGCCCTGATGCGCTTTCAGCCCGCGATATTCGAGGTAGCGCATGAAGCGCGCCTGATACGCGGCCGTGAGCGGCCCGAGCCCCATCGACACGGTGGGGAATTGCCAGAAATCGGGCATCAGCCGCGGATGCGGATACGACGACAGCCCGTCGCGTCCCGCTTCGCGACCGGTCTCGCGGCGGAAGTTGTCGAGCTGCGCGTCGGTGATGCGGCCTTCCAGGTATGCGCGGCCATAGATGCCGGGCGCCGAATGACCCTGGATGTAGACCATGTCGCCGTCGAACGTATCGGTGCGGCCGCGGAAGAAGTGATCGAAGCCGACGTCGTACAGCACCGCGGCCGACTGGTAGGTCGCGATGTGCCCGCCGACGTTCGAAAGCCGGCCGGCACGCAGCACCATCACCATCGCGTTCCAGCGGATCATCGCGTTCAGGCGCCGTTCGAGTGCGAGATCGCCCGGATAGGCCGGTTGCCGTTCACGGGGCACCGTGTTCACGTACGCGGTCGTCACGCGGCCGTGCAGGTCGCCGTGGCGTGCCGCATCGAGGTCGGAAAGCTGGTCGAGCAGGTAGTGCGCGCGCGGGCGGCCTTCGAGCGCGATCACGGATTCGAGCGCATCGAGCCATTCGCGGGTTTCCTGCGGGTCGATGTCGGGTAGCGTGAGAGGTGCGGTCATGCAATGTCTCCAGAAGCATAAGACTGCGCGGGGCGACGGTCGTGGCGCCGCGTCGCGCGACGGAACGCCCGCCGATCGGCGGGCAGATAGTTGCAATTGCAATCGTATGGGGCAATTGTTATCGAGGTAAAATTTAATTGCAACTGCAATTCAACGAGAGGAACGACCTGACATGAGCGCACCCGAACCCGATCTGTGGTTCTCGTTCGTCCGCGCGCACCGGACGATGATTCGCGAGATCGAGCGCCGCCTCGCGGCGGCCGGCCTGCCGGCCTACGCGTGGTACGACGCGTTGTGGGGGCTCGAAAGCGGGCCCGACGGCACGCGCCGCATGCACGAACTGGCCGACGTGCTCGCCATCGAGCGCTACAACCTCACGCGGCTCGTCGACCGGCTCGAACAGGAGGGGCTCGTCACGCGCGCCCGTTCGGCGGACGACGGCCGCGCCGCCTATGCGAGCATCACCGACAAGGGGCGGACGCTGCGCAAGAAGATGTGGAAGGTGTACCAGTCGACGGTCGCGGAACTCTTCCTCGATCAGTTCGGCGGCAAGGAGCAGGCGGCGATGGCCGCCGCGCTCGACCGTGCGACCGCCGCGGCGCGCGAGGCTGGGGC
>NZ_JAAGPG010000675.1:0-3806 GCF_017104665.1 Burkholderia sp. Se-20378
TATGCGGGGCCGCGATGCACGCACGTGCACGTTCATCGCGCCGGCCCGGCGAACGCGGCCGGATACAGCGCGCGCGCCAGCGTCTCGACGGCCGCGACGTTCTCGGGGCCCGGCGTCGCCGCATCGTACGGAATCGCGATGAAGCGCCGGTCGCGGATCGCGGCCACGCGCGCGAGCGACGGCTGACTCAGCAGGAACTGCTGCTTCTGCGCGGCCGTCACGGCCGAATAGTCGACGATCACGATCACCTGCGGATCGCGCGCCACCACGCTTTCCCAGCTCACCTGCGTCCAGCTGCGCGACAGGTCGGCCATCACGTTGCGCGCCCCGGCCGCCGTCAGCAGCGCGGTCGGCATCGCGAGCCCGCCGGCCGTCATCGGCTTGTCGGTGCCGCTGTCGTAGACGAACACGCGCAGCGGTTCCGAATGCCCGATCGTGCGCGACACTGCCGCGAGACGCGCACGCATCGCGGCGACGACCTGCGCGGCGCGCGCGTCGACGCCGAAGATCCGGCCGAGATTGTTCAGGTCGCGGAACACGTCGTCGAACGAGGCCGCCGACTGCTTCATCACGTGCGAGCACGATTCGGTCAGCTCGTACGTACGGATACCGAATGGCGCGAGCGTCGCGGGCGTCACCGCGCCGCCGACATGCATCCCGTAGTTCCAGCCCGCGAGATAGAAGTCGGCGCGCGCGGCCGCCAGCACCTCGAGCGACGGATACTGGCTGGCCAGTTCGGGCACGCCGCGCAGCGCATCGCGCACACGTGCGGTGCCCGTCTTCCAGCCGCCGATGCCGGTGTAGCCGACGAGCCGGTCTTTCAGGCCGAGCACGAGCATCATCTCGGTCAGGTTCACGTCGTTGCTCACCGCACGCGTCGGCGCGCGCTCGAACGTCACGTCGCGATCGCAACTGCGCACGGTGACGGGATAGGCCCCCGCCTGAGCGGCCGTGCAGCCGAGCACGGTCGCGACAATCAACCGGCGCGACAGGGATGACAACGCGGACGACACAACGGAGGACAAGACAGGAAACGGCATGGTGGTCATTCCGGATGAAGCGGCGTAATGCGCGGCCGGCCCGTGACGGGATGGCGATCGACGAGCGCGGCGACGCCGAACACGTCGCGCAGCAGCGCTTCGGTCAGTACGTCGGCCGGCGCGCCCGATGCGACGACCCTGCCGTGCGCAAGCACGTGGAGCCGGTCGCAATACGCGGCCGCGAGATTGAGGTCGTGAATCGTGGCGAGCGTCGCGATGCCGAGGCGCCGCACGCGCGCGAGCAGTTCGAGTTGATGGCGCAAGTCGAGATGGTTGGTCGGTTCGTCGAGCAACAGCAGTTCGGGCTGCTGCGCAAGCGCGCGGGCCAGTAGCGCGCGCTGCTTCTCGCCGCCCGACAGCGACGCGAAGCGTTGCGCACGGCGCTCGACGAGGCCGACATCGTGCAGCGCGGATTCGACGATCCGGCGATCGTCCGCCGTCTCCGCATCGAACGGCCGCTGATGCGGCGTGCGTCCCATGCCGACCAGTTCGTCGACCGTCAGCCCGAAATCGTCCGGCGTCTCCTGCTGCAGCACCGCGATGCGCTGCGCGACCGCGCGCGGCCGCATGCGCCACACGTCCTGCGCATCGAGCGCGACGCGGCCGGCGTCGGGCCGCGCGTAACGGAACACGCAGCGCAGCAGGCTCGTCTTGCCGCTGCCGTTCGGGCCGACCAGCCCGACGAACTCGCCTTCGGCCACGCTCAGCGTCACCGAATCGAGCACGGTGATCGCGCCGCCGGGCGACCAGCTCACGCGTTCGATGTCGAGCATGTGCGTCATGGGAGGCTCGTCGCGCCGCACTAGAAGCGCATCGTCGCGACGAGCTCCGCCGAGCGCGACGGACCGAGCAGCCATTGCTCGCCGCCGTTCGACGTCGTCACCGCATACGTGCGATTCGCGAGATTGCGCAGGTACAACGCCAGCTCGGTGCGCGACGTCGGCTGCCAGCGCAGCGACGCATCGAACACCGTGTACGACGGCACCTGCACGCGGTTCGCATCGTCACCGTACGTCGCACCGACGTAACGCACGCCCGCGTTCGCCTGCCAGCGCTCGGCAAACGCCCAGCCGAGCCACAGGTTCGCCGTCTGCTGCGGCACGTTGGCCGGCGCATTGGCGGCGCGCGACACCGTCGCGCTGCCGACCCTCTGGTTGAACTCGTCATAGCGCGCGCGCAGCAGCGCGACGTTCGCATCGACCGTCCAGCCGTGCGGCAGCCGCGCGCCGCCCGTCAGCTCGATGCCGCGCGACGATTGCCGGCCGACCTGCTGGCGCAGCGCGGGATTCAACGGATCGGTGCTCAGCAGGTTGCGCTTCGTGATGTCGTACACGGCAAACGTCCAGTACGCGCGGCCGTCGAGCAGCGTCTGCTTGACGCCGGCTTCCCACTGTTCGCCGGTCGCGAGCCGGTAGTTCGCCTGCGACGCGGACAGCGTCACGAGCGAACCGAGGCCCTCCGCACCCGTCGTGTACTGCGCGTACGCGCTGAGCGTCGGCGCGACTTCGAACACGAAGCCCGTGCGCCAGCCGACGTTCGCGAAACGCTTGTCGAAGCCCGCGCCGGTCGCCGCCTGCTCGCGGCTGAACGCGATGTGGTCGTAGCGCAGGCCGCTCACCCACGCAAGCCGCGGCAGCACTTCGAGCCGGTTCTCCGCGAACACCGCGGCCTGCCGCGCCCGCGTGCTGAACTGCGGCACCGTCGGGTCGGGGCTCGTGAACACGCCGGGATCGAAGCCGTGCGCGGGCACCGTCGATTCGCCGCCGTACGGCGAATTGTTGGTCCCGCTGAACGTGATCTGGCTGAATTCCGTGCCGACGACGAAGCGGTTCGCGCGGCCGAACAGCGTACCGTCGAAGCGTGCACTCAGCCGATCGCCGATCTGCCGCTGGTGATGGCCGATGTCGAGATAGTCGCCGCGCGTGACGAGGCCCGTCGCGGCATCGAGCGCATACGATTCCGCATTGCGCCAGTGGCGGTTCGACGTCAGGTAGTAGAGCTGGTTGTCGATCGTCACGCCGGCCGTCGGCCGGTAGCTGGCCGACAGGCGCGTCCACTGGTCGTAGTAGGAAATCGTCGCATCGCCCACGTTGTAGTTGAGCTTGCGCAGCGACGGATCGAGCACGCCGTTCGGCGCCGGCACGCCATAGTAGGTCGCCGGCATCTGGCGGCCGTAATCGAAGTCGAGCGTCAGCGTGAGCTTCGGGCTCACGTCGAATTTCAGCGCGCCGCCGACGGCCGTCGTATGCGTATCGGCCCGCTCGGCAAGACCGTTCGCGCGCGCATCGCTCGCATGGAAGCGATACGACAGCTGCGGGCCGAGCGCGCCCGTCGTATCGAACGCGGCGCGCTTCGCGCCGTCGGGGCCGACACCGACCTGCAGCGTCGTCTCGCGCGTGCGCTGCGGCCGCTTCGGCACCACGTTCACCACGCCGCCAATCGCCCCTTCGCCGTACAGCACCGACGCCGGGCCGCGCAGCACCTCGATGCGTTCGACCGACCACGTATCGAACGGGAACGTGATCGTGCCGGCGGCCGGCATCAGCCGCACGCCGTCGAGCAGCGTCATCACCGATTCCTGCCCGCTGAAGCCGCGCACGCTCAAGGCGGTGCCTCCCGTGCCGGGCGCCGTCGCGCTCGCGAAACCCGCGGTGCGCGTCACCGCATCGAGCACCGTGCGATCGCCGCGCGCGTCGATCGTGTCGGCCGTGACCGTTTCGACGCTCGCGGGCGTGTCGAGGCTTGCAAGCCCGAGCCGCGAGCCCG
>NZ_JAAGPG010000676.1:0-3526 GCF_017104665.1 Burkholderia sp. Se-20378
CGCAGGTGCAGGCCGCGCAAGACAGCATGTTCGCGGCCGCCGACGATCTGGCGGCGCTGACCAGCGGCGTGATGGCGGGTACGGCGATGCGCCATCCGGAAACGGCCGGCGCGCTGGTCCTCGCGCGCCTGCTGGGCGACCTGCGCGAATACACCGGCCGGCTCGGCTCGCTGTTCGTCGCGCCGCTGGTCAGGAGCGAGACGCTCGACAACGATCGGCTGGCGCGCATTCTCCAGATGCGCGGGCGCATCGTGCAGCTCCGCGCACTGATTGCCGGCGCGATCGCGCCGCCGCTCGACGACGCGATGCTGTCGAATGACCTGGCGCGGTTGAACGACACGATGGACGGCAGCTTCCTGCCGCTCGTCGCCGCGACGCTGCGCGCGGGCCGCACGGGCGCCTATGCGATGAATGCCGAGGATTTCGCGTCGCGGGTCATGCGGGACCTCGACGCACCGGCGCGGTTGCGCGACCACGTGCTCGACCTCACGCGTGCGCGTGCGGTGGCGCTGCGCGATGCGGCGCGGGTCCGGATGACCTTGTCCGCCGCCGAGGCGGCGTGTTGCATCGCGATCCTGTTCCTGCTCGTGCGCGGCACGCAGCGGACGCTGTCGAAACCGCTCGATGCGCTGACCCGGCGCATCGTCGCGTTGAGCCAGGGCGACGTGTCGCCGATCGTCCGGATTCCGGGCACGAGCCCCGAGATCGGGCACGTGAACGATGCACTGGACGCGCTGCGCGGCGCCTACGTCCATCGCACGCTGCTCGAGCGGCAGCGCAACGACATGCTGACGCTGTTCTCGCACGACATGCGCGCGCCGCTCACGTCGGTCATCGTGCTCGTGAACACGCCTGCCGCTTGCCCGCCCGACTGCACGCTGCGCGAGCGCCTGAACGAGATCGACGGGCTGGCGCGTCATACGCTGGCCATGGCGGACGGCTTCGCGCAGGTGTCGCGGGCGGAGACGGGCGAGTACGCGTCGGAACTCGTCAACGTGGCCGACCTGATGAATCAGGCACGCGACGCAATCTGGTCGCGCGCGCGGGACAAGCACATCGCGGTCGCGGACGTACCGTCGTGCGACGACGCGCTCGTGCACGGCGATCCGGCGCTGCTGTCGCGTGCGCTGGTCAATCTGCTGGGGAACGCGGTCGAATACAGCGCGGCGCATACGCGCATCGAGTGCAGCGTCGAACTGGCGGACGGCGGTGCTTCGGTATGCTGCGTGATCCGCGATTACGGCTACGGGATCGCGGCCGAGGATCAGGCACGCCTGTTCGAGCGTTACCGGCGCTTTCGTCTGCAAGGGCAACCCGACACGAAGGGTGTCGGGCTCGGCATGGCGTTCGCGAAGGCGGTCGTGGACCGCCACCGCGGCGAGATCAGCGTGCGCAGCGCCCCGTGGCAGGGCACGACCGTGACGCTCACGCTGCCCGTGGCCGGCGCATCCGGCCACGCGCACGACCCGGACCGGACGCTGTCGGCCGAACCGGTGCTCGGATGACGCGTGCGGCGGGAGCGGCTGTCGTTGCGGACGCCGCGTAGCGGCGCATTACCGGACTACTTTGCCGGCCTACTTCGCCGGCTGATTCAGCGACATGATCCACTTCGCGAAGCGCGCCGCATCGTCGGCCGAAATCGCATTGGGCGGCATCGTCGCGCTGCCCCATTTGCCGGTGCTGCCTTCGAGCATGCTCTTCTGGAGCTTCGCGATCGCATCGGCATCGTTGCGGTAGTGCGCGGCGATCGCGCGGAACGGCGGGCCGACCTTCGTCGTATCGAGCGTGTGGCAGGCGCGGCAGGTCTGCTCGCTGGCCGAGGTCGCGGCGCGGCAGGGCGTCGAAACCGTCGCGACCGTCGCGAACGCACCCAGCAGCAGCGCGGCGAATGGCTTGAACCTCATCGGGAACATCCTTGAATGTGAACCTGCCGGGTGACCGGCAGGGATCGATGCGAACGGCGCGCGCCGTGGCCGCGTGTTGCTGTGGCCACGGCGCGCGACCCGAGTCGGACGGTCGCCCGTCCGGCCCCGTGCGACTCAACGCGGCGGCCAGGGCTTTACCGGCTTGCCGAGCACGGGCTCGCCGAGCAGCGGCGTCGACAGCGCATACGCGCCGTTCTCGGTGAAGGCCCAGATGATGTTGCGGTCGTACTCGGTGTAGATCGCGAACACGCCCTTGCCGAGCGTATAGGACGGCAGCTCCTTCTCGTCGGCGAGCGCCGGCACGAAGTACCCGGCGATCGTCGGCTTCGCCGGATTCTTCACGTCGTAGATCTGCACGCCCGCGTTGTAGAACGAATACGGGACGATGCCCTGGCGCCACGTGCCCGGCTGGCCGATCGCGTTCGCGCGCTTCGGCCCGAAGTTGCCGCCGCGCTGGCAGAAGCTCGTGAACGGCGCGCCGGCCGGCACTTCCGGAACCGGCAGCTTGGCCGCGACTTTCAGGTGGCTCGGGTCGCGCGCGTCGACGACGAAGATGTCCTTGTACGGCTCGTAGCAGTCGCGGTTCATCGGGTAGCCGTTCGTGAGCACGTAGCCGGTGCGCGCGTACTGGCTCACGTCCGCGTTGTCGAACTCGGTGCCCGCGAAGCTCGGCGGCGTGTTCACGTTGCCGAGGATCTTCGGCTTCGCCGGGTCGCTCAGGTCGAACGAATAGAAGCCGAGGCCGCCCATCGCGCCGAAGCCGATCTTGCCGCCGTTCTCCAGCGGCTTCGGCAGGAAGATCGGGTTGCGCGAGCCCATCCACGACGTGCGGTTGCCGGCGCGCGGATTCATCAGGTACGCCTGCTCGTGTTCCTCGTTGCCGAGGATCTGGCCGGGCACCGCGATTTGCGACATGAACACGGGGTTCGCCGGGTCCGACATATCCCATACCTGGTAACCCGGCGAGTACAGGTAGTTCGGATACTCGGTCAGCGCGTAGCTGTCGTCCGGCGCGGCCGACACGATCATGTACTTGCCGCCGTAGTACTCGGGCGCGTCGAGCGAGCCGGAACCCTGCTGCTGGCCGATCGGCGCGTCGGGATGCCGGTAGTCGGTCGTGCGCGTCGCGATCAGCTTCCACTGGCTCGGCAGCGGGCCGTCCATCTCGTACACGCGGAACCCCTTCAGCGAGTTGTAGTGGCGCTGCGCGGCAACCTTGTCGGGCTGGTCGATCTTCTCGGTCATCAGCCCGTAGCGGCCGATCTCGAACGACGCGACGAGCACCGGCTTGCCGAGCTTGCGGCTCCACGCGATCGTCGCGCCGCCGAGGTAGTCGTGCACGTTGTTCGGATCGAAGTGCTCGCTGGAACCCTTCGGCCCCCACACGCCGCCCTTCGAGAACACGACCTTGCCGTGCGCGGGATCGGTGACGTCCATGATGCGCAGGTAGTCGCGATCGTGGATGTACAGGTAGCGCTTGCCGTCGAAGTCGGCGATGTTGTTCCACGCGTGGAAGGGCGAATCGACGCCCGGGTAGAACGCGAGCACCTTCACGTTCTTCGCGTAGCTCTTGTTGTCCCACGTCGCGAGTTCGCCGGGGA
>NZ_JAAGPG010000677.1:0-244 GCF_017104665.1 Burkholderia sp. Se-20378
GGCGGAGCATTAAAAAAAAAAAAAAAAAAAAAACACATACTAACACAAGCGATAACGATACAATGTAACAAGGCTACGGCCAACATAACAATACAATAAAAGACAATCACCCACTAACAAACTGATTCAAATATACACTACATGTGTCTCACTGATCATCAAAGACACGTACACATAATACAACCAGTCACTACATATTTACATATACAACATCGACCACACAACTATTACTCCACGAAAACTA
>NZ_JAAGPG010000678.1:0-3809 GCF_017104665.1 Burkholderia sp. Se-20378
TGCTGGAAGACCTGATGCCGCTCGCCGATGCGAAAACCATCGACATCGGCATCGAAGACGGCCCGGACACCTCCGTGCCCGTCGACGAGCTCGAACTCGTATCGCTCGTGATGAACCTGGTCGACAACGCGATCCGCTACACGCCGCCAGGCGGACGCGTGGACCTGGCGACGCAACGCACGGACACGCATGCGTGCGTGACGATCGTCGATACCGGCCCGGGCATCGCGCCGCACGAACGCGCGCGCGTGTTCGATCCGTTCTACCGGGTGCCGGGCAATGCGCAGATCGGCTCCGGGCTCGGCCTGTCGATCGTGAAGATCGTCGCGGACCGGATGGGCGCCGACATCGCGCTCGCGTATGCGGACGAAGCGGAATCGCGCGGGTTGCGCATCTCGGTGCGGATTCCGCTCGAGCGACCGCCTGGCGCGACGCAGCCCGACCGCCCCGCCGACACGCCGGCGCAACACGCACCGCGCGACGGACACCGCACTTGAGCGTCAGCCGCCGATCGTCCCGCGATCGATCTTGCGCGACAGGATGATCGACGTCGTCGTGCGTTCGACGCCTTCGAGCGTGCCGATCTGGTCGAGCAGGTCGTTGAGCCGTTCGGGCGAATCCGCGCGCAGCCACGCGACGTAGTCGTACTCGCCGCTCACCGCGCACAGCAGCTGCACCTCGGGCATCCGGTCGAGCTTGCGCAGCACGTCCTTGCCGAACTTCGGCGTGAGGATGATGCCGACGTACGCGTAAATGCTCGCGTCGAGCACGTCCTGCCCGAGCCGGACGCTGTAGCCGGCGATCACGTTGGTGCGTTCGAGCCGCGCGATGCGTGCGACGACCGTCGTGCGCGCAACGTCGAGCTGGCGCGCGAGATCCGCGACGCTGGCGCGCGCATCGGCCTGCAGCAGCGCGACGAGTTGCCGGTCGAGATCGTCGAGTTGGTCGAGGCGGGGTGGACGCATGAGGCTGGGCCGGGGCACGACGCGCCGGCTGAGTGGAAGGTGACGCGATGATAGCGCCGAACGCCGGCCCGCCCAAACGCCATCGTCCGGAGCCGATACGAACCTTTCAATTTCGATTCGTATCGGATGTAAGCAAGTGTCGCATTCACTGCTGCGCCGCACGCAACGTGCTACTAATAGCAGGCGACGCGAGAAGCGCGCTTGCGGCAGTTGCCGCCGCGCCCGCTCGCAAGACACCACCCCGGAGAGCCAACCATGAAGAAAATCTCGCTCACCCTCGCTACGCTCGCCGTTGCAGCCAGCGCGTTCGCGCAAACCCCGGCACAGCCGCAGGCGCCCGCCCAGGCCACGACGGCCGCGGCTTCGGCCCCGAGCGCCGAGCAGCGCGAGGCGCGCCACGAAGCGCGCGTCGAGCAGCGTATCAAGTACCTGCACGACCAGCTGAAGATCACGTCGGCGCAGGAACCGCAGTGGAAGACGTTCGCCGACACGATGCGCGACAACGGCGACACGATGGGCCGCCTCTATCGCGAACGGATGGCCAAGCACGACGTCTCCGCGCTCGACGACATGAAGCAGTATGCGGAACTGTCGCAGGCGAACGCCGACGGCGCGAAGAAGCTCGCCGACTCGTTCGCACCGCTCTACGAGAGCTTCCCGGCCGACCAGAAGGCACTGGCCGACACGACGCTCCGCAGCTGGCTGCATCACGGCGGCGAACATCGCGGACAGGGCACGACGAAGGGAAAGGAAAGCCAGGCGGCACCCCAGCCGGCCCACCGCGACCCCGCGCGCCCCCGACCCCCCCACCCCCGTCGCCCTACCACCGGACCGCGTTACAGCTTTCCCGCCCTTCCCGCCATGCTCGAACTCAAGCAAATCGACCTGCGTACCGATCCGCAGGCCCGTCGCGTCGTCAAGGACGAAACCGTCGCCGTTTCCTTCGCAGAAGCCGACGGCGAACTGATGAGCCTCGAAGGCCCGAACCGCTATGTCGCGGGCGACGCGTTGATCACGGGCTCGACCGGCGACCGCTGGGTCGTGTCGCGCGCGCGCTTCGACGCCAAGTACCTGCCCGCCGATCCGGCGCTCGCACACGGCGCATCGGGCGCTTACCGGAACCGGCCGGCCGTCGTGCTCGCCCGCCGGATGGACGAGCCGTTCACGATCGCCCGCTCGGAAAACGGCGACACGCTGCGCGGCGTCGCCGGCGACTGGGTGATGCAGTACGCGCCCGGCGACTACGGTGTCGTGCAGGCGCAGCGCTTCGCGCAGGTCTACCGCGACGCGTAATGCAGCGCGCCGGCATTGCGCCGGCGCGGACGGTCATCAAGCAAAGTCTTCGCCGAGTTCGAGTTCCGCGTCGCGCTCGACGGCCTCGCCGGCCGCGTGACGCTCCTCGAGCGACCCGAGCATCGCTTCCGTATACGCATGCAGCACCGCATGGCTGCGTGCCCGTTGCATCGGCTTGAGCGCCAGATAGCGCGCGAGCGCGGCCGGCACGATGCGGATATCGAGCGTCATCCGCTTCGGCGCCGAGCCGAAACGCATCGCCAGCCACTGCACGGACAGGAACCGCCCGCGCGCGTCGCTGCTTTCGGCGAAACGCGTCTGCTCCGGAAAGAGATCGCAGATCACGCGTGCGAGCGCGTCGAATTCCGCGCTCTGGCATTCGATCAGATAGTCATCCATCCCGTCTCTCCCGTCAGGCTGCCGATTGCGACGGCCGGCATGCCTTCACCAGCACGACGACCAGGATCGCGGCCAGCACGAAATACGCGGCCTCGACCCAGCCGGCCGGCAGCACGCGCACCTGGTACAGCAGCGCCGGCGCAGCCGCCAGCGCATGCAGCACGATCGCGAGCGGCAACACGCCCGCGCGGCCGGCGCGCACGCCGCGCCAGACCAGCACCGACAGCGCGAGCTGCAGCACGAATGCCGTGCAGCGTTCGAGCAGCAACAGCAGGATCGACTGCGCCGACAGCGTCGCGAGCGTCACCTGCAGCCGCACGACGGTATCGCCCGGCAGGTCGGCGAGTTGCGTTTCGAGCTGGCCACGGCTCGCGAGCCACGCGAGATACGACCACTGGCCCCACACGAGTACGCCGACGAACCACGCTTCGGCGCCACCGTGACCGATCCCGTAGCCGATTCCGCGGCTGTCGCCGGCCGACGACGGGCCATAGCGGCGGTTCAGGAAACGCATCCCGAGATAGCGGCCGACTTCCTCGAATACGGCCGTCGCGAGCGCGCTGTACGCGACGAACGCGAGCGGCTGCGTGAGCCAGCCATCCGGCGGCGTCTGGCTCAGTACGAGCCCGTGGAACGCGCGTTCGAGGATCATCGCGAACAGCGTGAAGACGGCCACGCCGACGATCGTGTCGCGGCGGTTCAATGCCAGCGGCTTGCGCAGAATACGGTAGAGGACGAGCGGCAGGAGCGCGATGATCAGCGTGGCGGCGATCAGCACCGCCAGCGTGACGGGAGCGACAGTCATGTATTTCCTTGTTCGGGGCAGCGCACCTGACGCGCTGCGTGCCCCGAATGATACTCAGCTTGCGGTCGACGCGCGCGCAACCAGCTCGCCCGGCAACAGCGAGACGCGTACGTCGCCCGCCGCGCCGTCGATCCGCTCGTGCACGAATTCGACGGCCTTGTAGCCGATTTCGTAGGTCGGCTGGCGAATCGTCGTGATTCCGATCAGCTCGGCCCATTCCGGATCGTCGATCGACAGCAGCGCTGCCCTCTGCTGCCATGCGGTGCCGAAACGCGCGCGCAGGTGGCGCGCGATCGCGAGTGCGACCGGCGCGTTCGCGGCGAACAGCGCCGCGCGCACACCGCGCC
>NZ_JAAGPG010000679.1:0-3855 GCF_017104665.1 Burkholderia sp. Se-20378
ATAGCCGATGTCGAGCCGGCCCGCGAGGATGGCGTCCTGCTGCGCGGCCGGCGCCATCTCGTGCAGGTCGAGCGTCACCTCCGGCCATGCCGCATGAAACGCGATCAGGTCGTCGGACAGCCGCCCGCTTCGTCGCGGTGTCGTGGCGCGACCTCGCGCTGTCGATCGGCCCCACCGTGCTGCTCGCCGTCGCGGCCGTCTGGCTCGCGGTCAAGCTGATCCAGCCGGCACCACCGTCCACGCTGGTGATCTCGTCCGGGCCGCCCGGCAGCACCTACTGGAACGCCGCGCAGAAATACAAGACGATCCTCGCGAAGAACGGCGTCACGCTCGACGTCCAGTCGTCCGAAGGGTCCGCCCAGAACCTCGCGCGGCTGTCGAACCCGAACGCGCCGGTCGACGTCGGCTTCGTGCAGAGCGGCATCGGCCCGAAGGAGCGCGACGAACACCTCGTGTCGCTCGGCAGCATCGGCTACGTGCCGCTTGCGATCATGTATCGCGGCCCGGTCGTCGCGCGCCTGTCCGACTTCAAGGGCAAGCGGCTCGCGCTCGGGGCGGAAGGCAGCGGCGCGCGCGAGCTGAGCCTCGCGCTGCTGAAGATGAACGGCATCGTGCCGGGCGGCACGACCGAACTGCTGCCGACCGCCGGCGAGGACGCGGCCACCGCGCTGCTCGACGGCAAGATCGACGCGGCCTTCCTGTCCGGCGACTCGACGCAGATCCCGGTGATGGCGAAGCTGTTCCGCGCGCCGGGCGTGCACGTGTATTCGTTCACGCAGGCCGAGGCGTACGCGCGGCGCTTTCCGTACCTGACCGCGATCACGCTGCCGATGGGCGTCTACGATCTCGGTCAGAATCTCCCGCCTGCCGACATCCACACGGTCGCGCCGACCATTGAGCTCGTCGCGCGCGACTCGCTGCACCCCGCGCTGTCCGACCTGCTGATCGAGGCCGCACGCGAGGTGCACGGCCACGCGACGATCCTGCAGCACGCGGGCGAATTCCCGTCGCCCGTCACGCGCGGCTTCCAGCTCTCCGACGACGCCGCGCGCTACTACAAATCAGGGAAGACCTTCCTGTACCGGCGGCTGCCGTTCTGGGTCGCGAGCCTCGTCGACCGGCTGCTCGTCGTGGTCGTGCCGCTGATCGTCGTGCTGATCCCGGGGCTGCGCCTCGTGCCGTCGCTGTACGGCTGGCGCGTGCGCTCGCGCATCTATCGCTGGTACGGCGCGCTGATCGCGCTCGAGCGCAGCGCGCTCGGCGAGCACACGGCCGAGGAGCGCGTGCAGTTGCTCGACGAGCTCGACGACATCGAGGAAGCCGTGAACCGGATGAAGATGCCGCTGGCGTATGCCGGGCAGTTCTACGTGCTGCGCGAGCACATCGGCTTCGTGCGCGAACGGCTCACCGCGCACGACCACGATGCGCCGGCAGGCCCGCCCGGCGCGGGCGACGCACCGCCTGAGCGTGCCGGGGCCGCGCCGCCGCCGGCCGGCGATCCCCCTCGGGCGACTCCCGGTTCCGCGTGAGCGGACGATCCGCGATCATTGCCGCATGCGCGTGCCGCCGCGTAACATGGAGGCCGCCGCCAGGCGCCGCACGCCCCACCCACTGGAGATCGACATGACAACCGGCCTCGATACCGCCCAGCCTGCCTGGTTCTTCGACTTCGTGTCGCCGTTCTCCTACCTGCTCCTCGAACAGCATGACAAGTGGCCCGACGTGCCGTTCGAACCCGTCGCCGTGTCGCTGCCCGACCTGCAGCGTCACTGGGGGCAGCGCTCCGGCGCCGACGTGCCGGCCAAGCGCGTGTTCACGTACCGTCACGCGCTGTTCCGCGCGGAGCAGCTCGGCATCCGCTTCAAGATGCCGCCCGCGCACCCGTTCGAATCGGACAAGCTGCTGCGCCTCGCGATCGCGCTGCGCGCCGATATCGCGACCGTGCGGGAGATATTCCGCTTCATCTGGCGCGACGGCAACGATCCGTCGACGCCGGAAGGTTTCGCGGCACTGTGCGAGCGCGTCGGCGTCGGTCATGGCGACGAGCTGATCGAATTCGAGGAGACCACCGCGCAACTGGCCCGCAACAATGCCGATGCGATCGCGCTCGGCGTGTTCGGCGTGCCGACGTTCTGGATGAACCAGCAGCTGTTCTGGGGCGAGGACGCGCTGCCGATGGTGCTGTATTGCGCACGCACGCCGAACTGGCTCGAATCGCGCGAGGTCAAGCGGATCAGCACGCTGCCGAAGGGCCGGGTGTGATGGCCGGTATCACGCACGCCAACGCGCGGCTGCGGTAAGGTTACGCTTCACCCGAATCACCCCCTACGATGGAAGACGACGACCGTACCGCCTCGCTCGATATCTGGCTCGTGCGCGTGTTGCGCACGCTGCTGCTCGAGCGCAGCGTCACGCAGGCCGCGCTGCGGCTGAACCAGACCCAGCCCGCGATCAGCACCGCGCTGCGCAAGCTGCGCGAGACGCTGAACGACCCGATCCTCGTGCGCGGCAAATCCGGGATGGTGCCGACCGAATACGGCGCGTCGCTGCTCGAGGCCGCGCAGCGCGCGCTGCGCGAGGTCGACTTCATCGCGACGCCGCATGGCGACTTCGATCCGTCGTCCGCACGGCGCACGTTCCGCGTCGCCGCGCCCGATTACCTGAACGATTTCTTCATGCCGACGCTGATCGAGCGCTTTCGCGACGCGGCGCCGCATGCCCATCTGGAAATCGATTCGCTCAATCCCGCACTCGATCACGCGGGCGCGCTCGAATCGGGCGCGCTCGATCTCGTGATCGGCAACTGGCCGAAGCCCGACCCGCAGTTCGCGCGTCAGGACCTGTTCTCCGACACGATCGTGTGCCTGATGCGCGATGCGCACCCGCTCGCGCGCGTGCCGCTCACGCGCGAAGCGTACGCGTCGGCCGCGCACGTCGCGCCAACGCCATACACCGGCGACAAGCGCAATGCGATCGAGATCGGCCTCGCGCGCGCGCGCCTCACGCGGCGCATCGTGACGACGCTGCCGTACTTCGGGATCGTGCCGCAGGTGCTGCTGCAGTCGGACCTGATCTTCACGACGACGCGCCGCTTCGCGACGCACTACGCGCAGTTGCTGCCGCTCGTGGTCGTCACGCCGCCCGTGCCGTTCCCGCGCATCAAGAGCTACCTGCTCACGCATCCGCAGCCCGACCGCCCGACCGACATCGCGTGGCTGTGCGCGCTGATGCAGAGCGTGTCCGACGAGTTGACGGTGCCCCGCAGCCGCAAGCGCTGAGCCGCGGCACAGAACGGGGCGCGGCCGCTCAGGCCGTGCAGAAGGTTTCCTGCAGATGGGTCCAGCGCACGACGCCCGCCGCGTCGCGCTCGAACACGGCGGTTGCACGGCGCGCGGGCAGTTCGCCCGAGGCCGCGTGCTGCGCCTCGAGATAGGTGACGGTCGCATGCGACGCGTCGGCCGCGAGCACGCGAGTGTCCGACAGCGTGATGCGCAGCCCCGGCTTCGCGCCGGCGAGCTTCGCGAACAGCGCGCGCGTACCGTCATGATCGACCTCGCGGCCGTCGGTCAGGATCATCGTGAATTCGGCGGAAAACGCGGCGAGCAGCGCATCAAGCGCCTCGGGCGCGGTATCGACGCCGGACAGCCAGCGCTCGATGGCGCCAAGGCTCGCATCGAGCGTGTCGAGATAAACCTGATGATCGGACATGGTAGGTGCACGGTAAGGCGCGGCCCGGTGCCGCGCGTCGTCGTGCAGTGTATGCAAAATCGCGCGGCCTTGCGCTGGCCGCGCGGTGCTACCGCGCGCAGGACACGTCGTCGCGCGCACGCCCCGCTGCGGCGGCCTTCGCGTCGG
>NZ_JAAGPG010000680.1:0-3881 GCF_017104665.1 Burkholderia sp. Se-20378
TGGCGGCCCGAGCAGCGGCTCGAACAGGTCGTCGTAGCACGACGACGCGGCGTGCGGCAGCGTGGCCGCGGGCCACGCGTCGAACGCGTGCCGCGTCGCCGCGCGCCAGGCGCGCATCCATTCCCGCTGCTGCTCGACGAGGGCATACCACATGGCGAACCTTGGGGCGGAAGGGGCGTGAACTTGCATTATGGTCACTCTGGCGGGACAACGTGAGCCCCGCGCGCGTCCGGCTGATGCGCATCGAGCGCACGGGCGCGACGGTCGGCCGCGCACGCTCCGTCACTTCGGCAAACGCGTCCGTGGCGCCGGCCTCCGCCCGTGGTTGCCGGGAACGGGCCCTAGGCGATGCCGCGCGACGCTGCTACAGTCATCGATCCCATTCCCCTCAAGCGGAGCGTTCGCGATGAAGCTGATCGGTATGCTGGATTCCCCGTTCGTGCGTCGGGTCGCCATTTCGGCGAAGCTGCTCGACCTCCCGTTCGAACACGAGTCGATCTCGGTGTTCCGTCATTTCGAGCAGTTCAGGGCGATCAACCCGGTCGTCAAGGCGCCGACGCTCGTGACCGACGACGGCGCGACGCTGCTCGATTCGTCGCTGATCGTCGACTATCTCGATCATCGGGTCGCGCCCGAACGGCGCCTGCTGCCCGATGCCGCCGATGCACGGCTGCGCGTACTCGTGCCGGTCGGCTTCGCGCTGGCGGCCGCCGAGAAGACCGTGCAGGTCGTCTACGAGCAGGCGCTGCGCCCGGCCGACAAGCAGCATGCGCCGTGGCTCGAACGCGTGCTAAGCCAGATCGAGGGCGCATACGGCGCCCTGGAGCCGCTCGTCGCGGCCACGGACGGCTGGTTCGGCGGCGCGCGCCTGCTGCAGTCCGACGTGACGGTTGCGGTCGCATGGCGCTTCACGCAGTTCATGGCGGCCGACTACCCGGTGCTCGCGCGGATCGATCCGGCCCGTTATCCGGCACTGGCCGCGCATTCGGCGCGGGCGGAAGCGCTGCCGGCATTCGTCGAAACACCGCTCGTCTAGGCGTCGCGGCGGCGCGCGACGCGGCCCCGCGTCGCTCCTCGTCGCCCGCTCGGCCTTGCCAGGCAAGCCTTTGCCGATTGTTCGCGGCGGCCGACAAGTGACTTCGTATTCGTGCTGTTTATCCGGAAGCGGCCGGTCCCTAGAATCCACTCCATCGAATCACGCATTGCCTGATGGAGCCGATGATGAAAGCCCTGATCGAATCGAGCCTGTACCACCCGTCCCTCGTGTTGCCGCTTGCCGCGCTGACGCAGTTGATGGTCGAGCGCGATTTCAATCTGAGTCAGGTCGGGCTGATCGTCGCGGCGCGCGGTGCGCAGGCCGCTGTGTCGCGCTCGCGCGCGCTGATTTTCTGCCGCCACTGCGAAGCGCAGGCATGACGGCGCACGCATCGCATGGATGAAAAAAAGCCCGGCCGGCGCAAGCCGGTCGGGCGGATCGGGTTCGATCGGGCCCCGGCTTCGGCCGGGGCTTTTTCATGGGCGACGCTCAGGCGCGTGCCGGCGACACGACACCGTACATCTCCGATTCGTCGTCCTCGCGCATCTGGCGCACGAGCTGATGGGCTTCGCGACGCGACGCGACGGCCGGCGGCGAGCCCTTGAGCGGCTGGCGCGCCGTTTCGGCGAGCGCGACGACCGACACGATGCCGATCACGGCGGCGCCCATCATGTAGTACGCGGGCATCATCAGGTTGTGCGTGACGTCGACCAGCCACGCGGTCACGAGCGGGGTCGTGCCGCCGAACAGCGACACCGACACGTTGAAGCCGATCGCGAGTGCGCCGTAGCGGATTTCGGTCGGGAACAGCGCCGGCAGCGCCGACGGCATCACGCCGGTAAAGCACGACAGCAGCACGCCGAGGATCAGCAGGCCGCCGAACACCGACGCCGTGGTGCCCGCATGGATCAGCATCATCGACGGGATCGACAGCGCGAGCAGGCCGACGCAGCCGGCGAGCATCACGGGCTTGCGGCCGATCCGGTCGGACAGGCGGCCGGCGGCGAGCGTCAGCGGCATCATCAGCACCATCACGATCAGCACGAGCACGAGGCTGTGCGATTCGTCGAAATGCAGCGTCGACGACATGAAGCTCGGCAGGTACGACAGCACCATGTAATCGGTCACGTTGAAGATCAGCACGAGGCCGACGCACAGCAGCAGGGCACGCCAGTTGCGCATCAGCGTTTCGCGGAAGCGCGTCTTCGGCACGGCCTTGTCCTGCGCTTCGCGCTCCTCGGCCTGGCGCTTGAACGCCGGCGTTTCCTCGAGCTTCATCCGGATGTAGAGACCGATCAGGCCGAGCGGGCCGGCGATCAGGAACGGCACGCGCCAGCCCCACGACAGCAGCGCTTCCTGCGACAGCGACGCGGTGAGCAGCGCGACGACGCCCGCACCCATCACGTAACCGATCAGCGTGCCGAACTCGAGGAAGCTGCCCATGAAGCCGCGGCGCTTGTCGGTCGAGAATTCGGCGATGAAGGTGGCTGCGCCGCCGTATTCGCCGCCGGTCGAGAAACCCTGCACGAGGCGGGCGACGAGCAGCAGCACGGGCGCCATGATGCCGATCGACGCGTAGCTCGGAATGAGGCCGATCGCGAAGGTGCCGACGGCCATCATGATCATCGTGGCGGCGAGCACGCGCTGGCGGCCGATGCGGTCGCCGAGCGGGCCGAACACCATGCCGCCGAGCGGACGCACGAGAAACGCGGCCGCGAACGTGCCGAAGGTCGCGAGCAGCTGCGCGGACGGGCTGCTGGACGGGAAGAACACCTTGCCGAGCGTGACGGCGATGTAGCTGTAGACGCCGAAGTCGAACCATTCCATCGCATTGCCGATGGCCATCGCGCTGACGGCGCGCTTGAGGAGGCTCTGGTCGACGACGGTTATGTCGTCCGCGACGAGCGGGGCTTCGCCGGACGACGAAGCGGAGGAAGAAGCAGCGGTCGGGCTGACGTGTGTTGCGGTCAAGGTCATGCACTCCTTTGACTGCGCCGAACGGGCGGGCCGTCCGACACGGTTTGCCGGCGAGCGCGGTGTCGAGTGCGGGGCGTCGGGGCAAACCTTTAAGCACTTACTGCACTATGGGCGGTAAAGGGCCGTAAGGGGCTGCTTCGACGCGGGCCCGATGGGCCGTCGCGACAGTGCGCTCATGAAGAATGGGCCGCGTGATGCAGGCGGCAGATGCCGGTGCGGACGGTGTCCGGCGTTCCGGCAAGCGCCCCGGAGGGGCAACGAAACGAGAAAAGCGGGCCTGTCGGGCGGGCTTTCCTGTATGTGCAATTTCGGTCGAAGGGCCGGCCCGCAACGTGCGGACGGACTTCTCTCGAAATCGAATAGACAGAGATTGAATGTTGAAACAGGCGACATGATAGCACGATGACGGATGATCGTGCAAATTGCCGGGAAACGCCCGTCTGGCGGGGCGTCCGGCGGGGGCGGCTCGGGTATGATCGGCGGCGCGCGGCAGGGCCGTGCAGCCCCCGGTGACGGGGGCCGAATTCACGAGGAACCGGATGACCGAACTGATGAGGATCGCGGCGCTGTTCGCCGCCACCGCGCTGGCCGAAATCGTCGGCTGTTACCTGCCGTGGCTCGTGCTGAAGGAGGGCCGGCCGGTGTGGTTGCTGGTGCCGGCCGCGCTGTCCCTTGCGGTGTTCGCATGGCTGTTGACGCTGCACCCGAGTGCGGCGGGGCGCACCTATGCCGCGTACGGCGGCGTGTACATCGCGGTGGCGCTGGTCTGGTTGCGGGTGGTCGACGGCGTCGCGTTGACCCGCTGGGACGTGGCCGGCGCGGCGCTCGCGCTCGGCGGAATGGCGGTCATCGCGCTGCAGCCGCGCGC
>NZ_JAAGPG010000681.1:0-3941 GCF_017104665.1 Burkholderia sp. Se-20378
TGACGTGCGGATGTCCGCCGGGCCGGCGCAAGCGCCGACTCCCCCTGACAGGGGGGGGCGCCGCCGCCGGCGCGTCGGGTATCGTGGCCGCACTCGCGAAGACCGGACCCGGCGGATGCCCGGGCCGTGCCGCCCGCGGGCGTGCCGCTTTGCCCGGCCGGCATCGTGCCTGACCGGTCGCTTATGGAGCCCTTCATGAATCCGTCACAGCCGCATTTGCACGATGCGTCGGCCCCGTCCGCGCATGCGTATCCGCTGCTGATCAAGCAGCTGCTTCACACGCCGCTCGCGACGCGGCCCGAGCAGGAGATCGTGTACGGCGACCAGGTCCGGCACGATTACTGGACGTTCCGGCATCGCATCGGGCAACTCGCGAGCGGGTTGGCGTCGCTCGGCGTCGGCGCGGGCGATACGGTCGCCGTGATGGACTGGGACAGCCACCGCTATCTGGAGTGTTATTACGCGATCCCGATGATGGGCGCGGTGCTGATGACCGCGAACGTCAGGCTGTCGCCCGACCAGCTCCTCCATACGCTGAACCATTGCGGCGCGCGGGTCGTGCTGGTGCATCGCGATTTCCTGCCGTTGCTGGACGGCATCCGCGACCGGCTCGTCGCCGCACAGCGCTTCGTGCTGATCGCGGACGGCGCCGAGACCGGGCTGCCCGACGGTTTCGCCGACGAATACGAACGGCTCGTCGCGGCCAGCTCGCCCGATTTCGTGTTCGACGATTTCGACGAGAACACCCGCGCGACGACGTTCTATACGACCGGCACGACCGGGCTGCCGAAAGGCGTCGCGTTCAGCCACCGCCAGCTCGTGCTGCACACGCTGGCCGGGATGGCCGCGCTGTCGAGCGCGCGCGATCGCGGGCGCCTGCATCGCGACGATGTCTACATGCCGATCACGCCGATGTTCCACGTGCACGCGTGGGGGCTGCCTTATATCGCGACCACGCTCGGGCTCAAGCAGGTGTACCCGGGGCGATATTCGCCCGACGGGCTGCTGGCGCTGATCGCGCGCGAGTCGGTGACGTTCTCGCACTGCGTGCCGACGCTGCTCGGCATGATCCTCGACTGCCCCGCATCGGCGTCGGTCGATCTCTCGTCGTGGAAGGTGGTGGTCGGCGGCTCGCCGTTGCCGGAAGGGCTCGCGCGGGCGGCGCTCGCGCGCGGCATCGACGTGTACACCGGCTACGGGATGTCGGAGACCTGCCCGCTGATGACGATCGCCCAGGTCGATGCGTCGCCGATGGCGAACGGCACGGCCGACGACGACCTCGCGCGCCGGACGAAGGCGGGGCTGCCGCTGCCGCTCGTCGACCTGCGCATCGTCGATGCGCAGTTTCGCGACGTGCCGCATGACGGCCGCGCGGCCGGCGAGGTGGTCGTGCGCATGCCGTGGGCGACGGCCGGCTATCTCGGCGACGCGCCGGCAACGGCGTCGTTGTGGGCCGGCGGCTATCTCCATACGAACGACATCGGCGTGATCGATCCGGACGGCCGGCTGCAGATCACCGACCGGATCAAGGACGTGATCAAGACGGGCGGCGAATGGGTGTCGTCGCTGGAACTCGAGGACATCCTGTCGCGCCATCCCGCCGTACGCGAATCGGCTGTCATCGGCGTGAAGGACGCACGCTGGGGCGAGCGGCCGCTCGCGCTCGTCGTGCTGGCCGACGATCACGTCGGGCGCGTCGATCCGGCCGAGTTGCAGGCGCACGTGAAGCAGGTGGCCGATCGCGGGCTGATCTCGCGGTACGCGGTGCCGGAACGGCTGCTGATCGTCTACGCGAGCGAGAAGACGAGCGTCGGTAAGATCAACACGCGGGCGCTGCGGGCACGCTACCAGCTCGCGTGACGGTTCAGCCGGCCGGGCGACCGCCGCCCGCCGCGCCCGCTCAGCCGAGCGTCGTCTTGCCGAGATCCTCGAAAAGCCGGACGTTGTCCCAGTACGCGGCCAGCCGCGCGATGCGGCCGTCGGCATCGAACTCGAACACGAACGCGTGCCGCAGCGTGAACGACCGGCCGCGGTTCCGGATGCCGAGAAAGTCCCGCGCCTGCGTGCCGCGGATCGTGACCTCGGCGGTGGCGTGGCGGCCGGCATCATCCGCATGAATGGCGTCGATCCCGTTCGACAGGTCCGGGAATGCGTCCAGCAGCGTGCCCCAGATCATCCTGCCGTGCGTGGCCGCCGGAGCGGCCGCGCCGGCCGGCACGTAGTCGAGGGCGGCAGCGGGAGAAAAGAGCGCGAGCATCCCTTCGATGTCATGCTGGCGATACCGGTCGAAAAAGGCGGCGACGACGTCGCGATGGTTCATGCGGACTCCTGGCGGAACGACTGGGGAAACGGTCCCGACGCGCGGCGCGAGCCGGCTGTGCAGGACACCTTCCGGTCAGGATGGGGCGACTTTCCCGGCGCGGTAGCCCCCCGAATGGGGGGCTGAACAGCACCCGCCCGATCGAGAACAATGCGAGTCCTTCCGTTCGACCGGCGCGCGCCGCGGTACGGACATCACCTACTTTTGACGGCCGTCGCCGTGTCGCTATGCTGTCTCGGTGCGCGGCGGCACCGCGCCGCGCACCGGGCCGTACCTTGGCCCGGCCTTCCAGGCGAACGCACGCGCGCAGCGCAAGGAGAACAGGAACAGTATGACGTCCAGCGACAGCAGACAAGCAGCAGGGCCTGCGGACGCCGACGGGATCGAAGTGCTGGTGCGCACCAAGCTCGCACCGGCGTCGGCCCGTGGAATCGTGTCGCGTATCGCGCGCTTCGGCCGGCTCGCGCGCGGCCTCGATCGGCGGCTGACGCTCGTGTGCGCGCCGGCCGGGTACGGCAAGACGACGGTGCTGGCGGAATGGCGCCATGCGCTCGTGGCGACGAACGTGAAGGTCGCCTGGGTGAGCCTCGACCAGGACGACGACAACGCGTCGATTTTCTCGTCGTACGTGGTGGCGGCGATCGTCGACGCGACGGGCGGGGTCGGCGGCCGCGCGCAGCGGCTGCTGCGCGACCGCGCGCTGATTCCGCTGAAGATCGTGTTCGACGAATTGCTCAACGAGCTGGAGGTCGCGGGCGTCGAGCTGGTCCTGATGCTCGACGACTACGACCGCCTCGCATCCCCCGTCATCCACGACGCGATGTTCGAGCTGCTGCGCTATGCGCCATCGAACCTGCACGTGGTGCTGTCGTGCCGCTCGGCGCCCGCGTTGCCGCTCAGTTATTTCGAATCGCGCGACGAGCTCGTCCGGGTCGACGAGGACGATCTGCGCTTCGACGAAGCGGAGACGCGCGCGTTCTTCGAGCGCGTCGCCGGCAAGCCGCTCAGCGCGGAAAACGCCGGGCGGCTGCGCGCGGCCACCGAAGGCTGGGTGTCGGGCCTGCAGCTCGCGGCGCTCGCGTTGCGCGACGACAACGATGCGGCGCGCGTCGCCGAGCAGGTCAGCCATGCGCGCGCCGGCATTGCCGCGTACCTGAACGAGAACGTGATGACGCAGGTGCCGGATGCGATCCGTCATTTCCTGCTCTGCACGGCCGTGCTGGACCGGATGACGCCCGCGCTGTGCGATGCGCTGACTGGCCGCGACGATGCCGTCGCGTGCCTGGAGTGGCTGAGCGCGCACAACCTGTTCATCCGCTCGGTCGACGGCGGCCGCCGGAGCTACCGGTATCACGCGCTGTTCCTGCAATACCTGCGCGAGGAGCTGACGTTGCGCCGGCCGGACGAGGTCGCCGCGCTGCATCACCGCGCGAGTGCGTGGTACGCGGCCGAACGGCAATGGCCGGATGCGGTCAGGCATGCGCTCGCCGCCGGTGATTTCGACGCGGCCGCCGGCTGGGTCGAGGCGTGCGCGATGAAGCTGATCGCCGCGAGCGACGTCCGCACCGTGCTCGACTGGGTGTCGCGCCTGCCGGAGCCGGCGCTGGCGGGCCGCCTGCGG
>NZ_JAAGPG010000682.1:0-3931 GCF_017104665.1 Burkholderia sp. Se-20378
ATGCCCGCGTTCGACACGAGGATGTCGACCGAGCCGAACGTTTCGGCCACCTTGTCGATACCGCTGTTCACGGCTTCCTCGTTCGTCACGTCCATCGCGACGCCGATCGCCTTGCCGCCCGCCTTGACGATCTCGTCGGCAACGGCATTCGCGCCGTCCTGGTTCAGGTCGGCGATCGCTACGGCCGCCCCCGCTTTCGCGAGCTCAAGTGCGATTTCCTTGCCGATGCCGCTCGCGGCGCCCGTGACGACTGCGGTCTTGCCGCTCAGATCTGCTGCCATGTCCGTCTCCTCCCATTGTCGGATCGATAAAACACACGCCCGCCGCGTCCGCTACCGTCGCGCGATCGTACCGGCGGGCCAGGCGCCATTGTGCACGATCGGCCCCGCCGTTCGCGCACAAAACGTCTAAGCTTAAGGTCGGTTCAGTCACGCAGGAGGTTCGCATGCACTATCGACGGCTAGGCCGCTCCGGCCTGCAGATCAGCGCGCTTTCGCTCGGTTCGTGGGTGACGTACGGCAACCAGGTCGACCAGCGGGTCGCGCGCGAATGCCTGGCTGCGGCGCGCGACGCAGGCGTCAATTTCTTCGACAACGCCGAGGTCTACGCCGGCGGCAAATCAGAGGAAATCATGGGCCACGCGCTCAAGTCGCTCGACTGGCCGCGCGTCAGCTATATCGTGTCCACAAAGTTCTTCTGGGGCCTGGCCGAAGCGCCGAACCAGTATCACACGCTGAACCGGAAGTACCTGCTGAACGCCATCGACGGCTCGCTGCGCCGGCTGCAACTCGACTATGTCGACCTCGTCTATTGCCATCGCCCCGACCCGAACACGCCGATCGTGGAAACCGTCTGGGCGATGAGCGACATGATCGTACGCGGCAAGGCGCTGTACTGGGGCACGTCGGAATGGAGTGCCGACGAGATCCGAGCTGCGTGCGAGATCGCCGAACGGCATCACTTGCACAAGCCGGTCGTCGAGCAACCGCAGTACAACCTCTTCCACCGCACGCGGGTCGAACAGGAATATGCGCGGCTCTACGACGACTACGGTCTCGGCCTCACCACCTGGAGCCCGCTGGCATCGGGCCTGCTCACCGGCAAGTACCGTAACGGCGTGCCGCCCGGCAGCCGCGCGCAGTTACAGGGTTACGACTGGATGCGCGACCGCCTGACCAATCAAGCCGCCAACGACATCGTCGAACGACTCGGCGCAATCGCAGCCGAGCTCGGCTGCAGCACGGCCCAGCTCGCGATCGCTTGGGTGCTCGCCAATCCGCGCGTGAGTTCGGTCATCACGGGCGCGTCGCGGATCGAGCAGATCAGTGACAACATGCACGCGCTCGATGTTGCCGCGAAGCTGACGCCGGATGTGAAGCAACGCATCGAGGAGGTGGTCGGCGATGCGTACGAGTAAGGCGATGCGCGGCCACTCGCGTACAATACGCGGCCCGCATCGGCGCCCGGCCTGACGGCCGCGCACGATCGACCGCTTTCATCGACTCACCTTTCGTTTCAGGCAGCCCGCCATGCTCAGTTATCGTCACGGTTTTCACGCAGGCAACCACGCGGACGTGCTCAAGCACGCCGTCGTCGTCCAGCTGCTGCGCTACCTGAACAAGAAAGACAAGTCGTACTGGTACATCGACACGCATGCAGGTGCCGGGGTGTACTCACTGCGCGACGGCTACGCGGCGAAGACGTCGGAATTCGACACCGGTATCGGCCGACTGTGGAACGAAAAGAACCTGCCGGAGGCGCTGGGCGACTATGTGGATGAAGTTCGCGCGCTGAACGACGACGGTGAACTGCGCTTCTACCCCGGTTCCCCGTACATCGCCTGGCGATCGATGCGCGAGCAGGACCGCATGCGCCTGTTCGAAATGCACACGACGGAAATCGATGTGCTGCGCCACAATTTCCGTGATGCCGGGCGACGCGCAATGATCTTCGCCGGCGACGGCTTCGAAGGCGTCAAGGCGCTGCTGCCCCCTCCACCGCGACGCGCACTCGTGTTGATCGACCCGTCCTACGAGGACAAGAAGGATTACGCGCGTACGGTGACTTGCCTGACGGAGTGTCTGAAGCGTTTCGCGACCGGCTGCTATGCAGTCTGGTACCCGCAGGTGACCCGGACAGAATCGCAGCGTTTTCCCGAGCAGTTGAAGCGCCTGCAACCGAACAACTGGCTGCACCTGACACTGACGGTGTCGAATCCGCCGACTGACGGGCTGGGTCTCTACGGCAGCGGGATGTTCATTCTGAATCCGCCGTATACGCTCGCCCAGAGCATGAACGAGGCACTGCCCTACCTGGTCGAGATGCTCGGACAGGATAGCGGCGCCCGCTGCCAGATCGAGCACCGCGGAAACTGATCGACCGGCTGGCCGTTACGGCTGAGGTCTCGGTGCGAGCCTAGGCTGGGGGGGCTGCTGTCCGCCCCACGCGGGGACATTGATATACGGCGCGACGAACAGCGGAACCGACGTGTTCGGCGCCTGCCCGGCCGGCGCCCGCATGCCTGCCGGCTCGACGATCGGCTCGGAAGACAACGGTGCCGTCTGCAGCACCAACCCGCCCTTGCCGTCCTGGATACCGCGTTGCGTATCGAGAATCAGCGGTTTGGACGACGTCGCGGCAACGGCCGCGAGTCCATGGACAAGCACCGCCGCGCCCAGAACGAGACGCGCGCGGGCACTTCGACGCACATCGAGACGCAAACGCATGATCGTGTCCTTCAGGATGAAAAGCAGGTGCATACCATAGCGCTGGACTGACGATTACGCCAGATCCGGCGCACAAAAAAACAAAGCCCCGTCAAATACGGGGCTTGCTTATCGTTCGGTGCCACGTGGCACCTGACGGTGACTCCGATTACAGCGAGTAACCGTTGGTTTCCAGCGAGCGGATGCGGCTCTCGAGCTGGACGATGTCCGACGAGGTGGCGAGGTAGGCCTCACGGCGTTCACGTTCTGCGGATTCGAACCAGTTGCTCAGCTTTTCGACGATGTAGGCGATCATTACGTTCTCCAAGGAAGGGGGACCCCTGGTGAATCGGTGTTCAGGGATTTCCCGTATAGGGTTATCCCGAATTATAGCGATGCCGCACCAAGATGCTAGTGAAATACTTGCATGGAAACCATTCCCAATCGGAATGACCGCCTGCCAAAGCATCGTAACTCATTGATTTATATGAAAATCAAATCGAGGCCTGATTTGAGCCTCGAGCGTGCGCACTAATTTGGTTCACCAACGGGGTCGGATAGACGCGCCAAAATCGGGCATTCGGGTCGCCCGTCACCATGACAGTGCGCAGCAAGATCGGCCAGTGTGGCGCGCATGTCGCTCAGCTCGGCGATGCGCTTGTCGAGTTCGGCCACATGCTCGAGGGCAATCGACTTCACTTCGGCGCTCGCGCGGGAGCGGTCTTGCCAGAGCATCAGCAGCTTGCGGATGTCCTCGACGAGAAAGCCAAGGCGTCGCGCCTGGCGAATGAAGCGGAGAATATGGATCTCGTCCGCACCGTAGATCCGGTAACCGGCGTCGGTACGCTTGCTCGGCGCCAGCAGACCGACCTGTTCGTAGTACCGGATCATCTTTGCGCTGACTCCGGATTCGCGCGACGCGTCGCCGATATTCATTCCCGCCCTCTCCATCAAGCCCTGGTTTCGAACATGAACGTCGACACGTGCAATCGCCGACGGCACGTCGATCGTATCAAATCGCGTGGTTTCGTTCCGGGGTAAGGATTGACTGCCGGATGACGGCTGAGTGACCTGGTGTGCGTGCCAGTGGGATGTGATGAATAGCGCCGCACATCCCGATCCCCTGCGCATTTCCGCCGCGCCACTGCAAAAACCCCCGCCTTTCGGGCGGGGTTTCTCGGCTTAGGGAGCCTGACGATTACCTACTTTCACACGGGATTCCGCAA
>NZ_JAAGPG010000683.1:0-3805 GCF_017104665.1 Burkholderia sp. Se-20378
GGGCGCGCGGTAGTGAGGGGAGTGATAGGGGAGCCGGCGCGAGCGGCGGATGGCCGGGCCGCAGGACGGCGGCGGCGGGGTCGCCGGTCAACGGTGCGTAGCGGAGTCGCAGCTGGTCGTGGTCGGCGGAGAGCCGGCCGAGCACGATGTCGATCTTGTCCTGCGCAAGATGTTCGAGCAGCCCGTTGCTGGTGTCGATCTCGACCGACACGTGCAGGCCGGCATGCGTCCCCTTTACGGCGGCGACGGCCGGCGGCACGAGCCGCAGGCCCGGTGACGTGATCGCCCCCACCGCCACATGGCCGAGATGGCCGGCCTTCAGCGCGGCCAGCTCCTCGTGCGCCTGATCGAGGCTGCCGAGCGCCGCGCGCGCGTGGCGGATCAGCGCGTCGCCGTACAGCGTCGGCCGCATTCCGCGCGGCAGGCGCTCGAACAGCACCGCGCCGATCGATTCCTCGAGTTCACGCAGCAGCTTCGACGCGGCCGGCTGCGTCATGTTCAGCGCGGCCGCCGCGCGGTGAATGCTGCCTTCGTCGGCAAGCGCGACGACCAGCAGAAGCTGGCGCGTCTTCAGGCGACCACGGTTTCCCCACGGGCTGGCATCGGGCATCGTACGGGTTTATATCGATATCGAAATGGATATCGTAATCGCCAAAAACGTCATTAGCGAGTTATCAAAATTCTGCCTAGACTGCGCCGGTACCCGTCACCACAGGACTGACGATGTCGGCAACGAAACCCAGGCTGCGCTCCACACAATGGTTCGGCACGAACGACAAGAACGGCTTCATGTACCGGAGCTGGATGAAGAACCAGGGCATCCCCGATCACGAGTTCGATGGCCGGCCGATCATCGGCATCTGCAATACGTGGTCCGAACTGACGCCGTGCAATGCGCACTTCCGCAAGCTCGCCGAGCACGTGAAGCGCGGGATCTCCGAGGCCGGCGGCTTTCCGGTCGAGTTCCCGGTGTTCTCGAACGGTGAATCGAACCTGCGCCCGTCGGCGATGCTCACGCGCAACCTCGCGTCGATGGACGTCGAGGAGGCGATCCGCGGCAATCCGATCGATGCGGTCGTGCTGCTGGCCGGCTGCGACAAGACGACGCCCGCGCTGCTGATGGGCGCGGCGAGCTGCGACGTGCCGGCGATCGTCGTGTCGGGCGGCCCGATGCTGAACGGCAAGCTCGAAGGCCGGAACATCGGCTCGGGCACGGCCGTGTGGCAACTGCACGAAGCGCTGAAGGCCGGCGAGATCGACCTGCATCATTTCCTGTCGGCCGAAGCCGGGATGTCGCGCTCGGCCGGTACCTGCAACACGATGGGCACCGCGTCGACGATGGCGTGCATGGCCGAGGCGCTCGGCGTCGCGCTGCCGCACAACGCGGCGATTCCGGCCGTCGATTCGCGTCGCTACGTGCTCGCGCACATGTCCGGCATCCGCATCGTCGAGATGACGCTGGAAGGGCTCGTGCTGTCGAAGATCCTCACGCGCGCGGCGTTCGAGAACGCGATCCGCGCGAATGCGGCGATCGGCGGCTCGACCAATGCGGTGATCCACCTGAAGGCGATCGCGGGCCGCATCGGCGTGCCGCTCGAACTGGAAGACTGGATGCGCATCGGCCGCGACACGCCGACGATCGTCGACCTGATGCCGTCGGGGCGCTTCCTGATGGAGGAGTTCTATTACGCGGGCGGGCTGCCGGCGGTGTTGCGCCGGCTCGGCGAAGGCGGGCTGCTGCCGAACCCGGATGCGCTGACGGTGAACGGCAAGTCGCTGTGGGACAACGTGCGCGAAGCGCCGAACTACGACGACGAGGTGATCCGCCCGCTCGACCGGCCGTTGATCGCGGACGGCGGCATCCGCATCCTGCGCGGCAATCTTGCGCCGCGCGGTGCGGTGCTGAAGCCGTCGGCGGCGAGCCCCGAGCTGCTCAAGCATCGCGGCCGGGCGGTCGTGTTCGAGAACCTCGAACACTACAAGGCGACGATCAACGACGAGGCGCTCGACGTCGACGCAAGCTCCGTGATGGTGCTGAAGAACTGCGGGCCGCGCGGGTATCCGGGGATGGCCGAGGTCGGCAACATGGGGCTGCCGCCGAAGCTGTTGCGCCAGGGCGTGAAGGACATGGTGCGGATTTCCGACGCGCGGATGAGCGGCACCGCGTACGGCACGGTCGTGCTGCACGTCGCGCCGGAGGCCGCCGCCGGCGGGCCGCTCGCGGCCGTGCGCAACGGCGACTGGATCGAGCTCGACTGCGAGGCCGGCACGCTGCATCTCGACATTCCGGATGACGAACTGCAGCGCCGCCTGTCGGACGTCGATCCGGCCGCGGCGCCGGGCGTGGCCGGCCAGCTCGGCAAGGGCGGCTACGCACGGTTGTACATCGATCACGTGCTGCAGGCCGATGAGGGGTGCGATCTCGACTTCCTGGTCGGCACGCGCGGCGCGGAGGTGCCGAGCCATTCGCATTGAGCGGCTGCGCAACAGCCGGTGGCGGGCTTTCCCGGCCCGCGCTTCGTGAAACCGTGAACGCATGACGGCCGGCCGCCACAGGGGCCGGCGCAGGACGCGAACCATGACATCGAGCAGCACGCCGCGTTATCGCGGCATTTTCCCCGTCGTCCCGACGACGTTTACCGACACCGGCGAACTCGACCTCGCAAGCCAGAAGCGCGCGGTCGATTTCATGATCGACGCGGGCTCGGACGGGCTGTGCATCCTCGCGAACTTTTCCGAACAGTTCGCGATCACCGACGACGAACGCGATGTGCTCACGCGCACGATCCTCGAACACGTCGCGGGTCGCGTGCCGGTGATCGTCACGACGTCGCACTACAGCACGCAGGTGTGCGCGGCGCGCAGCCTGCGCGCGCAGCAGCTCGGCGCGGCGATGGTGATGGCGATGCCGCCGTATCACGGCGCGACGTTTCGCGTGCCCGAAGCGCAGATCTTCGCGTTCTATGCGCGCGTGTCCGATGCGATCTCGATCCCGATCATGGTTCAGGATGCGCCCGCGAGCGGCACCGCGCTGTCTGCCCCGTTCCTCGCCCGGATGGCGCGCGAGATCGAACAGGTCGCGTACTTCAAGATCGAGACGCCGGGCGCCGCGAACAAGCTGCGCGAGCTGATCCGGCTCGGCGGCGACGCGATCGAGGGGCCGTGGGACGGCGAGGAGGCCATCACGCTGCTCGCCGATCTGCATGCGGGCGCGACGGGCGCGATGACGGGCGGCGCGTATCCGGACGGCATCCGGCCGATCCTCGAAGCGTGGCGCGACGGCCGGCATGACGACGCCTACGCGCGCTACCAGGCCTGGCTGCCGCTGATCAATCACGAGAACCGCCAGTCCGGAATTCTCACCGCGAAGGCGCTGATGCGCGAAGGCGGCGTGATCGCGTGCGAGCGGCCGCGGCATCCGATGCCGGAACTGCATCCGGACACGCGCGCGGAACTGCTCGCGATCGCGCGGCGGCTCGATCCGCTCGTGCTGCGCTGGGCGCGCTGAACGATCACCGAACGATACGCGAAGGAGGCATGCACGATGAGTGATCAGGTTTCGCTGGGTGTCGTCGGCATCGGCAAGATTGCGCGCGACCAGCATCTGCCGGCGATCGACGCCGAACCGGGTTTCAAGCTGACCGCCTGTGCGAGCCGCCACGCGGAAGTGGCTGGCGTACGCAACTATCACGATCTGCGTGCGCTGCTGGCCGCCGAGCGCGAACTCGACGCCGTGTCGCTGTGCGCGCCGCCGCAGGTGCGCTACGCGCAGGCGCGCGCCGCGTTCGAAGCCGGCAAGCACGTG
>NZ_JAAGPG010000684.1:0-3609 GCF_017104665.1 Burkholderia sp. Se-20378
TAGCGCGCGGCCGAGTGCGCCGCTCGTGGCTTGCGCCCATGCGGTGCGCAACACGTCGGCCGGGCCGACGAGCAGCCCGCTGCTCACGAGGTGCGCGGAAGCGATTGCCCACCACAGCGCGAACGCGACGAGCGGCAGCACGAAGCCGCGCCAGTCGGGTGCATGCAGGCGGCGGGCGGTCGTGGCGGCAGGCGGGGTGACGTCAGGCGCGGCAGCAGAATGCGTCAAGGGTGGGAGTCCTTCGGTTACGCAGGCAAGGCGGGGGACTCAGCCGCGGAACGCGGACGGCACGCCGCGGCGTAGCCGTGCTTCGAGCGCATCGAGCAGCCGGTTGATCAGCAGGCCGACCGCGCCGACGACGATCACGGCCGCCATCACGAGATCGAGCTGGAACAGTTGCCGCCCGTACACGATCAGGTAGCCGAGCCCTTCGGACGATGCGACGAGCTCGACGACGACGAGCGCGAGCCACGATTTCGTGAACGCGAGCCGCACGCCGGTCGCGAGCGTCGGGATCGCGGCGGGCAGCACGACGTGCACGATGCGTTGCCGCTGCGTGTAGCCGAATACGCGCGCGACTTCGTCGAGCGCGGGCGGTGTCTGGCGAAACCCTTGCAGCGTGCTCAGCGTGACGGGGACGAGCGCCGCATGCGCGATCAGCAGGTACTTGAGCGGTTCGCCGACGCCGACGAGCAGCAGCAGGAACGGCAGCCAGCCGAGCACCGGAATCTGCACGAGCGCGTTGAAGCTCGGCAGCACGTAGGCTTCCAGCGTGCGCGACAGGCCGAGCGCAACGCCGGTTGCGAAGCCGAGCAGCGTGCCGGCGGCGAAGCCGACCAGCACGCGTTGCAGGCTGATCAGCGTGTGGCGCACGAGGTCACCGCTCGTCGCGAGATCCTCGAGTGCGTCGAACACGCGTTCGGGCGGCGGCAGGATTTGCGGTGCGATCCAGCCGCGTGCGCTGCCGACGCTCCACAGCGCGAACAGCAGCGCAGGCAGCAGCCACGGTGCGAGCCGCCACGACCACCGTTTCACTGCCGCCGCACGGTGCGGCGGCGCGGCCAGCGCGTGGCGCTCGGATGACGGGATGGAAAACGCGGTGTCGCTCATCGGGGGGGCCGGGTCAGGAAAGGGGCTTGCCGGCCGCGTCGTAGCGTTGCCAGTAGCTTTCGAGCTTCAGCGTGCGCAGCGCATTGTCGAGATACTTCGGCTCGAACCAGCCATCGACGTCGACCGGCTGGCGAATCAGCTTCAGCGCCAGCGCATCCTGCGCGACGGACTTGTAGCGCGCGACGACGAACGGATCGATCAGCGGCGACAGGCGATCCTTCAGCCGCTGGTTCGCATAGTCGGCCTGCCACGACGAAACCGGCACGCCGCTTTTCGCCCACAGCTTGAACAGCGCATCGCGGTTCGCTTCGTCGGATGACCATTGCGCGCCCTTCACGAGCGCGTTGACGACGCGCTGCACGATGTCCGGATGCGCGCGCTCGAACTCGTCGAGCACGAGCAGGTGGGTCTGCCGCGTGAGTTGCGGGCCGTCGTTCTGCGATTCGTAGATGATCTTCGCGAGCCCTGCGTCGCGCAGCTTGTACAGCTGGTAGTCGCCTACCGACGCATCGATGCCTTTCGACGCGAGCGCGGCGAGCGAGCTTGCGGAGTCGAGGTTGATCACGCGCAGGTCGCGTTCGTTGAGGCCGTTCTTCGCGAGCGCATTGTCGGCGACGAGCTGCAGGTTCGTGCCGCGGAAGATCGACACGCGACGGTCCTTCAGGTCCTTGATCGAGCGGATGGTGGAGTCGGGCGGCACCGCGATCTTGACTCCGGAACGCACGCTCGCGGCGAGCAGCAGGCGCGTCTTGATCCCGTTCGCCCGTGCGAGCACGGCGGGCAGGTCGCCCTGGTACGCGAAGTCGAGCGCCTTGTTGGCGATTGCCTCGTTGACGGCCGGCCCCGCGCCCTTGAAGAACAGCCACTGCACCTTGATGCCGTCGGCCGCGAACTCCTTTTCGACCAGTTGCTGCAGCTGTGCGGTGGCGGCACTCGATCCGCCGAACGTCGGCGGATCGCCGGCGCCTTGCTGGGCGACGCCGATGCGGATGGTGGCGGGCTTGTCGGCGTGCGCGGCGACGGCCGGCAACGCAATGAGGGAGGCGATCAGCAGTGAGCGAAGCAGGCGCAATGGAAGCATGAATCGACGAATCCGGAACGTTGGGGAGCGTGGCCGGGCCTCAGCCCGTCGGCGCATTCTCGATGACGTGCCGGGGCCGGACAAGAAACGAATTGAACTATGCTTATCGCCGTTTTCCGGGTTGCCGCGCCGGGCGTTTCGTTCTATCCCGATGAGAACGGCATTCACATGCATCTGACATTCAATCAGGATTCCAATCAAGTCGATTGAGGCCGGATGCGGAATATGGCAATGGACGATTGGAAAGTCGCGATGAAGACGCGCGTGGATTCTCGCGGGAATCACTCGCCGAATCAGGGTGGAAAAACCGGGGCGGGTAGTCGGGGAAATGCGATGCGGGCCCGTCATGTTTGCCGGGACGGCAGGCCGGGCGTGGCGAGACGCGCGCAGGCGGCCCGGCCTGGAATGCCGATAAATCGAATGAAAACAGGATCGGTAAATCACGCACTGCAACAGTCGCCATGCCTGTTCAGATTTGCGAACCATTCGACATGTTGTGAGAAAAAATGACCGTAAATGAACCGTATGGATTTCATCGTTGCAGGGTGAAATCCATAAATGCATTCCGACGCCAAATAATTTGAATTCGCCTGAAAAATTGTCTATACCCTAGACGAATCAGCGCGGTTGCATCGTGCGCGGAATACCGCACCACGGATGCAGACACGCAACGATCGAAGATGTCGTTGCACACCGCGTGTTGCAGTGATCGAGAGGATTCCGGGGGATGCGAACGACCTCGTGCCAGGGTCGCGCGCATGCGTCGCAACGGGCGAATGTCCTGCGCAACCGCCGGAGCAACGGAGCGTCTTTGCGTTCAATGGTCGGTCATCGGCCCCGTTACACGGAGGTTGCCATGCTGCAATACGTCAAGTCCCTGCTGCGTGACGAACGTGGCGTCAGCTCGCTCGAATACGCCGTGCTGGCCGGTATCGTCGTGGTCGCGCTGGCGGCGGTCGGCGTGATCCTCAGCAGCACCAGCGGCGGCTTGCCGAGCGTGTTCACGACGCTGATCAACAAGGTGACGAGCCTGATCTGATCCCCTGAACCCGCGCGCCACCGACGAACACCGGGATCCGCAGCGGTAGAACGTATCCGGCCGGGGCGTGTCGACGGACGGCTCTCCCATGCTCACGCTCGTGCAGTCGGTGGCCACGGTCCTGCTGGCCTCGCTCGCCGCGCAGGATCTGCGCGACCGGCGCCTGTCCAATCGCGGAGTGCTCGCGTTCGCGGCGCTGTATTTCGTCGCGGCGGCGCTCGCACACGACGGGTTCGCGCCGCTGGCCGGCCATGTCGCGACCGGTGCGGCGATGCTGCTGCTGTTCGGCGGCATGCGCCACGCGGGCTGGATCGGCGGAGGCGACGTCAAGCTGGCGGCGGCGGTCTTCCTGTGGGCCGGCCCGGCACTGGCGTTGCCG
>NZ_JAAGPG010000068.1:0-19989 GCF_017104665.1 Burkholderia sp. Se-20378
GGCGGCGAGCGTCGATCCGGCCGTGCACGAAGCGCGCGGCCACCCAGGCGAAGCACAGCGCACCGATGAGGATCGCCGCCTGCCAGATCATCACCGGCTGGTGGAAATCGCGGATGACCGATGCCAGCCGGTGCGACAGCAGGCGGCTCTGCAGATTCTCCATCGTCCGTCCGGCCCGCCGTTACTGCGCAGCGCGCCGTTCGAGCACCGCGGCGAAGAAGCCGTCGGTCGCGTGGCGGTGCGGCCACAGCGACAGGTAGTCGCCCGTCTCGAGCTCGATGCGCTGGTCGGCCAGTACCTGTTGCGCCGGCACCAGCACGAAATCGGGATGATCGGCCAGGAACTGTTCGACGATGCGTTCGTTCTCGGCGTCGAGCACGCTGCAGGTCGCGTAGACGAGCCGGCCGCCCTTCTTCACGAGACGCGCGGCGCTCGCGAGGATCGACGCCTGCTTCGGTGTCAGCTCGTCGATCGCCGTGCGCGTCTGGCGCCACTTCAGGTCGGGATTGCGGCGCAGCGTGCCGAGGCCGCTGCACGGCGCGTCGACCAGCACGCGGTCGATCTTGCCGGCGAGCCGCTTGATCTTCGCATCGTGTTCGCTGTCGATCAGCACCGGGTTCACGTTCGACAGCCCGCTGCGCGCGAGGCGCGGCTTCAGCTTCGCGAGGCGCTTTTCCGACACGTCGAACGCATAGAGGCGCCCGGTCGAGCGCATCATCGCGCCCAGCGCGAGCGTCTTGCCGCCCGCGCCCGCGCAGAAATCGACGACCATCTCGCCGCGACGCGGCGCGACCAGCGAGCACAGCAGTTGGCTGCCTTCGTCCTGCACCTCGATCGCGCCTTCCTCGAACAGCCTCAGGCGCGTCAGCGCCGGCTTGCCGACCACGCGCACGCCGAACGGCGAAAACGGCGTCGCGCCCGCATCGATGCCTTCCGCGCGCAACCCGTCGATGACCTGATCACGGCTGGCCTTCTGCGCGTTGGCGCGCAGGTCGAGCGGCGCCGGGTAGTTCAGCGCGGCCGCGAGCTGCGCGAGCTCGTCGGCGTCGAAACGGGCCGACAATGCCTGGTGGATCCAGTCGGGCAGGTTCGTGCGAATGCGCACCGGCAGGCTCGCCGGGTCGATTTTCGACACGTGCTCGAGCCACGCGGACTCGGTGTCCGACAGGAACGGCTTCAGCGCATTGCGGCCGGCCGTCTGCATCAGGCCGAGCAGCGTGAGGCGCCGCGCGGGCGTGCCCGTGCCGCTCTCGGCAAGGTGCGAAAACTCCATCTTCCGGCGCAGCACCGCGAACACGGCCTCGGCGATCACGCCGCGCTCGGCATGCCCGAGCTTCGGATGCGCGCGGAAGAACCGGCTCGTCGTCGCATCGGCGGGGCCGGCGAACTTCAGCACCTCCGCCAGCAAAGTCTCGGTCTGGCCGATCAGGAATCCGTGCAGTTTCATACACCCTCACTCGTTTCGGTATGCGGTTGATCCGCGAAAATCCAGCGCGCCTCTTCCGGCGCCACCACTGCACGGCCGTTCTCGAGGCGCAGACGCCCCTCGATGAACCAGCGCACCGCGCGCGGATACAGCACATGCTCGACCGTCAGCACACGCTGCGCGAGCGCGGCCGCGTCGTCGCCCGCGCGTACGGGCACCGCGCCCTGCGCGACGATCGCGCCGCTGTCGAGCTCGGGAATGACGAAATGCACGCTTGCGCCATGCAGCGCGACACCTGCGTCGAGCGCCTGCTGGTGCGTGTGAATGCCCTTGAAGCTCGGCAGCAGCGACGGATGGATGTTCAGCAGCCGCCCTTCGTATCGTCTGACGAATGCAGGCGTGAGAATGCGCATGAAGCCGGCGAGGACCACGAGATCGGGCGCGAATCGGTCGATCTCGGCGGCGAGCGCCGCGTCGAAGCTGTCGCGGCCATCGAACGACCGGTGGTCGACCACCGCCGTCGCCACCCCGTGCGACGCGGCAAATGCCAACCCGGCCGCGTCGGGCCGGTTGGCGATCACGGCGGCAATCTCGGCCGGCCAGCGTTCCTGCGCGCACGCGCGGACGATGGCCTCCATGTTGCTGCCGCGACCGGAAATCAGGATCACGAGTTTTTTCATCCGCGAATTTTACCATTCGCCCCCGCGTTTCCCCCCTTCTCGGCCGCCGACCCGCCCGAACGTTTATAATCTTCTGCTTTGCGGCACCCCACCGCCCATTCCCCGACGCTGCATCCGCTATCGTGAAAGTCTTCCGCGGCCTGCCCAACGCCGAGAGCCGCGCCCCGTGCGCGCTGACGATCGGCAACTTCGACGGTGTCCATCGCGGCCACCAGGCCCTGCTCGCGCGCGTGCGCGCAGCAGCGGACGCGCGCGGCCTGCCCGTGTGCGTGATGACGTTCGAGCCGCACCCGCGCGAATTCTTCAACCCGGCCGGCGCGCCGCCGCGCATCGCGATGCTGCGCGACAAGCTCGAGGCGCTGCGCGATCACGGTGTCGACCGCGTGGTCGTCGAGCACTTCAACCACACGTTCGCGAGCCAGTCGCCGCAGGCGTTCGTCGAACGCACGCTGGTGAACGGGCTGCACACGCGCTGGATGATGGTCGGCGACGATTTCTGCTACGGCGCGAAACGCGCGGGCACCTTCGACACGCTGCAGGCGGCCGGCGCGCAGTACGGCTTCGAGGTCGAGCAGATGGGGACGGTGGCCGGCAGCGACGGCACGCGCATCTCGAGCTCGGGCGTGCGCGCCGCGCTCGCGGCCGGCGATCTCGATGCGGCCGCGCAGGCGCTCGGCCACGGCTATGCGATCAGCGGCCACGTCGCGCACGGGCTGAAGCTCGGCCGCGACCTCGGCTTCCCGACGCTGAACCTGCCGATCGCCCACAAGCGGCCGGCGCTCGCAGGCATCTTCGTCGTGCAGGTGCACGGCCTCGGCCCCGCCCCGCTGCCGGGCGTCGCGAGCCTCGGCCTGCGCCCGACCGTCGACGATTCGGGCCGCGTGCTGCTCGAAGTCCACCTGCTCGACTGGCATGGCGACGCGTACGGCAAGCTCATCCGCGTCGAATTCCTGAAGAAGCTGCGCGACGAGGCGAAATTCGACGATCTCGAGGCGCTGTCGCGCGCGATCGCACTGGACGTCGCGAATGCACGCGCGTACTTCATCGAGCGCGACCGTGCGCCGGGCAGCCGCGCGACGGGCTTCTCGACGTCGGCCACCGACCGAATTAGCTGATCCGGACGGCGGCGCCGCGCGCCGCACCCTCGCGCCGCTCAGTCGCGCGCATACCCGATTCACGACGCTCGCGCGTCCCTCGAGATTTAGATAGCGATCCCATCATGAGCAACAAGAAAGCCGATTCGAAACCGCAGGCCAAGTATCCGGTCAACCTGCTCGACACGCCGTTCCCGATGCGCGGCGACCTGCCCAAGCGCGAGCCGCAGTGGGTCAAGGAATGGGAGGAGCGCGGCATCTACGAGAAGATCCGCGCGGCCAGCGCCGGCCGTCCGAAGTTCATCCTGCACGACGGCCCGCCGTATGCGAACGGCGACATCCACCTCGGCCACGCCGTCAACAAGATCCTGAAGGACATCGTCGTCAAGTCGCGCAACATGGCCGGCTTCGACGCACCGTACGTGCCGGGCTGGGATTGCCACGGGATGCCGATCGAAATCCAGATCGAGAAGCAGTTCGGCAAGTCGCTGCCGGCGGCCGAAGTGATGAGCAAGGCGCGCACGTACGCGACCGAGCAGATCGAGAAGCAGAAGGTCGGCTTCAAGCGCCTGGGCGTGCTCGGCGACTGGGCCAACCCGTACAAGACGATGAACTTCGTCAACGAGGCGGAAGAGATCCGCGCGCTCGGCAAGATCATCGAGAAGGGCTACGTGTATCGCGGGCTGAAGCCGGTGAACTGGTGCTTCGACTGCGGCTCGGCGCTCGCGGAAGCGGAAGTCGAGTACAAGGACCGCACCGATCCGACGATCGACGTGATGTTCGCGTTCGCGGAACCGGAAAAGACCGCGCAGGCGTTCGGCCTGCCGGCGCTGCCGCGCGCCGAAGGCGGCATCGTGATCTGGACCACCACGCCGTGGACGATCCCGGCGAACCAGGCGCTGAACCTCCATCCGGAAATCGTCTACGCGCTGGTCGACACCGAGCGCGGGCTGCTGATCATCGCGGAAGAGCGCGTCGAAGCCTGCATGACCGACTTCAAGCTGACCGGCCGCGTCGTCGCAACCGCGCCGGGCGTGAAGCTCGCGGGCCTGCGCTTCCACCACCCGCTCGCGTCGGCTCACCCCGGCTACAAGCGCACCGCGCCCGTCTACCTCGGCGACTACGTGACGACCGACACGGGTACCGGCGTCGTGCACTCGTCGCCCGCGTACGGTATCGAGGACTTCGTGTCCTGCAAGGCGCACGGCATGACCGACTCGGACTTCATCAACCCGGTGATGGGTGATGGCCGCTATATCGAATCGCTGCCGCTGTTCGGCGGCCTGTCGATCTGGGACGCGAACCCGAAGATCGTCGAGGCGCTGAACGCGGCCGGCTCGCTGCTGCGCAGCGAGAAGTACACGCACAGCTACATGCATTGCTGGCGCCACAAGACGCCGATCATCTACCGCGCGACGTCGCAGTGGTTCGCGGGCATGGACGTCACGCCGCGCGACGGCGGCAAGACGCTGCGCGAAACGGCGCTCGAAGGCGTCGACGCGACCGCGTTCTACCCGTCGTGGGGCAAGCAGCGCCTGTTCAGCATGATCGCGAACCGTCCTGACTGGACGCTGTCGCGCCAGCGCCAGTGGGGCGTGCCGATGGCGTTCTTCGTGCACAAGGAAACCGGCGAGCTGCATCCGCGCACGCTCGAGCTGCTCGAGGAAGTCGCGAAGCGCGTCGAGCAGTCGGGCATCGAGGCATGGCAGACGCTCGACCCGCGCGAGCTGATCGGCGACGACGCGAACCTGTACGAAAAGAACCGCGACACGCTCGACGTGTGGTTCGATTCGGGCACGACGCACTGGCACGTGCTGCGCGGCTCGCACAAGGATCAGCTGCAGTTCCCGGCCGACCTTTACCTCGAAGGCTCGGACCAGCACCGCGGCTGGTTCCACTCGTCGCTGCTCACCGCGTCGATGATCGACGGCCGCGCGCCGTACAAGGGCCTGCTCACGCACGGCTTCACGGTCGACGGCGAAGGCCGCAAGATGAGCAAGTCGCTCGGCAACGGCATCGACCCGCATGAAGTCGCGAACCGCCTCGGCGCGGAAATCATCCGCCTGTGGATCGCCTCGACCGACTATTCGGGCGAGCTCGCGATCTCCGAGGAAATCCTGAAGCGCGTGACCGAAGGCTATCGCCGCATCCGCAACACGCTGCGCTTCCTGCTCGCGAACCTGTCGGACTTCGACTTCGCGCAGCATGCGGTGCCGGTCGAGGAATGGCTCGAGATCGACCGCTATGCGGTCGCGTTCTCGCAGCAACTGCAGACGGAGCTGCTCGGCCACTACGAGAAGTACGAATTCCACCCGGTCGTCGCGAAGCTGCAGACGTACTGCTCGGAAGATCTCGGCGGCTTCTACCTCGACGTGCTGAAGGACCGCCTGTACACGAGCGCGGCCGATTCGCGCGCACGCCGCTCCGCGCAGACGGCGCTGTACCACCTGACGCACGGCCTGCTGCGCGTGCTCGCGCCGTTCCTGTCGTTCACGGCGGAAGAAGCGTGGAAGGTGTTCCAGCCGGCCAGCGACACGATCTACACGGAAACCTACTACGCGTATCCGGAAGTTGCCGGCTCCGCCGCGCTGATCGAGAAGTGGGCGCTGCTGCGCGATGTGCGCGGCAACGTGACGAAGGCGCTGGAAGAAGCACGCACCGCGAACCGCATCGGTTCGTCGCTGCAGGCCGAAGTCGCGGTGCACGCGAGCGGCGCACGCTACGACGCGCTCACGAGCCTCGGCGAGGATCTCAAGTTCGTGCTGATCACGTCGGCTGCGACGGTCGTCAAGGTCGACGACGAAGCGCAGGAAAGCGTCGACGTGGCCGCGTCGAAGTATCAGAAGTGCGAGCGCTGCTGGCACTACCGTGAAGATGTCGGCGCGCATGCCGATCATCCGACGCTGTGCGGCCGCTGCTTCTCCAACCTGTTCGAAAACGGCGAAATCCGGAGCGCTGCTTAAATATGGCGAAAACCCTGTCGAAACCGGCCAGCGGCGCGCTTGCGCCCTGGCTCGGCATTTCGCTGATCGTGATCCTGTTCGACCAGCTGTCGAAGATCGCGATCCTGAAAACGTTCGCGTACGGCGCGCAGCACGAGCTGACGTCGTTCTTCAACCTCGTGCTGGTGTACAACCGCGGCGCCGCGTTCGGCTTCCTGTCGACCGCAGGCGGCTGGCAGCGTTGGGCGTTCACCGCGCTCGGCATCGGCGCGACGCTCGTGATCTGCTTCCTGCTGAAGCGTCATGGCCAGCAGCGGCTGTTCAGCCTGTCGCTCGCCATGATCCTCGGCGGCGCACTCGGCAACGTGATCGACCGGCTCGTCTACGGCCACGTGATCGACTTCCTCGATTTCCATCTCGGCGCCTGGCACTTCCCGGCGTTCAACCTCGCCGATTCCGCGATCACGGTCGGCGCGGTGCTGCTGATCTACGACGAACTGCGTCGCGTGCGCGGCTCGCGCTAAGCGCGCATACTCGGCGTCGACGGCCGGCTTCGCGCCGGCCGTTCCGTTTGACCCTTGGAGGCCTGAGTTGGCACACGCAGAACTCGCAGGAAAACACCTCGTTCTCGGCCTGACGGGCGGCATCGCCTGCTACAAGATCGCCGAGCTCACGCGGCTGCTCGTGAAGGCCGGCGCGACCGTACAGGTCGCGATGACCGAAGCCGCCACCCAGTTCATCACGCCCGTCACGATGCAGGCGTTGTCGGGCCGGCCCGTCTACACGAGCCAGTGGGACGCGCGGGTCGACAACAACATGGCGCACATCGACCTGTCGCGCGAAGCCGATGCGATCGTGATCGCGCCTGCGTCGACGGACTTCCTCGCGAAGCTCGCACACGGGTTCGCGGACGACCTGCTGTCGACGCTGTGCGTCGCGCGCGATTGCCCGCTGCTCGTCGTTCCCGCAATGAACCGCCAGATGTGGCAGAACCCGGCCACGCAGCGCAATGCCGCGCAACTGCGCGCAGACGGCGTGTCGGTGCTCGGCCCGGATTCGGGCGCGCAGGCGTGTGGCGAAGTCGGCGACGGCCGCATGCTCGAACCCGAGGCGATCTATGAAGCGATCGTCGCGCACTTCGCGCCGAAGGTGCTCGCGCACCGGCGCGTGCTGATCACGGCCGGGCCGACGTTCGAACCGCTCGACCCGGTGCGCGGCCTCACGAACCGCTCAAGCGGCAAGATGGGCTTCGCGCTCGCACGCGCCGCGCAACAGGCCGGCGCCGACGTGCATCTCGTCGCAGGGCCGGTGGCGCTCGACACGCCGTGGGGCGTTTACCGCCAGGACGTGCAGACTGCGCAGCAGATGTACGACGCGGTCATGCATGCCGTCGCCGATGCCGACATCTTCATCGCGGTCGCTGCGGTCGCCGACTGGCGCGTCGCCCAGCCGGCCGAGCACAAGATGAAGAAGACGGCCGACCACAAGGTGCCCGCGCTCGCGTTCGTCGAGAATCCCGACATCCTCGCGTCGGTCGCGGCGCTGCCCGATCCGCCGTTCTGCGTCGGCTTCGCGGCCGAAAGCGGCGATCTCGACGTGCACGGTGACGAGAAGCGCAAGCGCAAGAACGTGCCGCTGCTCGTCGGCAACCTCGGCCCGCTGACGTTCGGCCGCGACGACAACGAAGTCGTGCTGTTCGAGGCCGCCGGCCTCACGCGCCTGCCGCGTGCGCCGAAGGACGAACTCGCACATACGCTCGTCGCGGAAATCGCGAAGCGCCTGCCCGACAACCGCCTGATCTGATCTCCTGCGCGGCAGCGTTGCTGCCGCGCCCTTCCCGACCCATCCGACGACCGCATGAAACTCGACCTGAAGATTCTCGACGCGCGCATGCGCGACTACCTGCCCGCCTACGCGACTACCGGCAGCGCGGGCCTCGACCTGCGTGCGTGCCTCGATGCACCGGTCACGCTGCAGCCGGGTGAAACGACGCTCGTGCCGACCGGCCTCGCGATCCATCTCGCCGACCCCGGCTACGCGGCGCTGATCCTGCCGCGCTCGGGCCTCGGCCACAAGCACGGCATCGTGCTCGGCAACCTCGTCGGCCTGATCGATTCCGACTACCAGGGCCAGCTGATGATCTCGACCTGGAACCGCGGCCAGACCGAGTTCGTGCTGAATCCGTTCGAGCGGCTCGCCCAGCTCGTGATCGTGCCGGTCGTGCAGGCGCAGTTCAACATCGTCGACGACTTCGCGGAAAGCGATCGTGGCGAGGGCGGCTTCGGCAGCACCGGCCGTCACTGAACGGCGCAACAAAAAAGGGGCCTCGCGGCCCCTTTTTCTTGTCCTTCACCATCATTCCTCGACGGCTTGCGCGATCCGCGCGGGCGTCAGATCGCGCTGCCGCGATTGAGCCACGATCGCGTAGATCACCATCGCGACCAGCACGCCGAGCAACACGGCCGACGAACCGACCGTGCCGAGCGCGAGCCCGCCCTTCGCAACCGGCTTCGTCAGCAGGTCGCCGACCGTCGCGCCGAACGGGCGCGTCAGCACGAAAGCAGCCCAGAACAGCAGCACGCCGGAGATCCGCGTGAAATAGTGCGCCAGCACGATCACCGCGAGCAGCCCGCCGATCAGCAACGCGCCGCCGCCGAAGCCGAGCCCCGAGCTGTCGGCGAGAAAGTCGCCGAGCGCGGTGCCGAGCGTGTTCGAGAACAGGATCGCGATCCAGTACAGCAGCTCGACCTTGCGCGTGCGGATCAGGTCGACCGACAGCGATTCACCGCTGAGGCGCCACACCGCGAAAATCGCCAGCAGGATCGCAACGAGGATCGACGAGCCGGCCGCATAGCCGAGACCGAGCGTGCGGTCCATGAAGTCGGACATCGTCGTGCCGGCCGTGCTGGTCGCGACGATTACGGCCCAGTAGATCGCCGGGCGATAGCGCGTCGTCCTGAGCTGCGCGCCCAGCGTCACGAGAAAGAAGCCGAACAGCAGGATGGAGCTCACCGCGTAGCCGACGTTCAGCGTCATCGACAGCAGGTCGCCGCCGGTTTCGCCGAGCGTCGTCGCGCAGATCTTCATGATCCAGAACGCGAGCGTGATTTCGGGAAGTTTGTTCATTCGAACCCCTTTTGCAGGAAAGCGGCGGGCCGGCGCGGGCCGGCCTGCCTTGCAGACAGGATCGAATGTAGTCGCCGCGGGCTTAACGGAACCTTAGCGAACAGGGAAGCGGCGTGGGCGGGCCACGCCGTGGCGATCAACGCGCGTGCTGGTGTCGGTAATGCAGCGCGTACGCGAGCGTCAGCAGCACGGCGAACACGACGCCAACCACCATCGTCATCCGGAATTCGCGCGTGAACGCGGTCGTGAACAGGATCGCCGCGACCAGGCCCGCACCGAGCAGGCTGCCGAACGGGTGCCCCCACATCCGGAACGCGAGCGCGGGGCCGCGATACTGCGAACGGAAGCGCAGGTGCGTGACGAAGATCATCAGCCACGTGAACAGTGCACCGAACATCGCGATCGCCATCATCACGGTGAACGCGGTGTCCGGGGCCAGCGCAACCAGTACGGCCGCGACCGCGACGCCGCTCGTCGAGATCCACAGCGCCGCGCGCGGCACGCCGTTCGTGCCGAGCCGGCCGAACACCGCGGGCGCGAGCCGTGCGCGCGACAGGCTGAACATCATCCGCGTCGTCACGTAAAGCTGGCTGTTCATCGCCGACAATGCCGCGATCAGCAGCACGAAGTTGATCACGCCTGCCGCGTACGGCACGTGGGTCGCGGCCATCACCTTCACGAACGGGCTTTCGTCGGTGCCGGCCTGCGTCCAAGGCACGATCGCGAGCATCAGCGACAGCGTCAGCAGGTAGAACAGCACGAGCCGGAACACGGTCGAGCGGAACGCGCGCGTGACCGCGTGCTGCGGATCGCGCGCCTCGCCGGCCGCGATCGCGACGGCTTCGATGCTCATGTAGCTGAAGATCGCGACGATCACCGCGACCCAGGTGCCCCACGGCCCTTTCGGCATGAAGCCGCCGTGCGCGGTGTAGTTCGCAAAGCCGACGCCCGATGCGGCCGGCGCCGACCACACGAGGTAGGCGCCGAGCACGATGAACACGACGATCGCCGCGATCTTCAGCAGCGAGAAGGCGTATTCGACCGTGCCGTACAGCGTGACGCTCGCGAGGTTCACGGCGATCAGCAGCGCGGAGAAGCCGATCACCCAGTACCAGCCGGGCACGGCCGGGAACCAGTACTTCATGAACACGGCGATCGCGCTGATCTCGGTACCGATCGCGAACACGACCGCAAACCAGTACGCATAGCGCACGAGGAAGCCCGCCAGCGGGCCGACATAGTGCTCGGCATACGCGCCGAACGACCCGGCCGTCGGATGCGCGACCGTCATTTCCGCGAGCGCGCCCATCAGCAGCAGCGCGATCAGTGCGCCGATCGCGTACGAAACCAGCACGCTCGGGCCGGCGAGCCCGATCGCGAACCCGCTGCCGAGGAACAGCCCCGTCCCGATCGCGCCGCCGATCGCAATCATCGCCATCTGCCCCGATGTCAGCGCATGGCGCAAACCCTGTTCGCGCGCGACGATGTCGTCGAACGACCGTTGTTGTTGTGTCACTGCGTTGCCACTCCCCTGCACCACCATCGCGCCGCCGGCGCCAGATAAAACGAAACGGCGCGGAAAACATCCCGCGCCGTTCGCATGAACTACCCGATTATCGCTTACTCGACTTCGACCGCCTCTTCGTTCGGCTTGTGCGGCGGATTCGCCAGCTTGTCGAACGACAACTGCACCTTGTCGCTTTCGTCGACATCGACCGTCACGTGGCCGCCGTTGACGAGCTTGCCGAACAGCAGCTCGTCGGCCAGCGCGCGCCGGATCGTGTCCTGGATCAGCCGCTGCATCGGCCGCGCACCCATCAACGGGTCGAAGCCGTGCTTCGCGAGATGCTTGCGCAACGCGTCGGTGAAGAGCGCATCGACCTTCTTCTCGTGCAGCTGTTCCTCGAGCTGGATCAGGAACTTGTCGACCACGCGCATGATGATTTCCTCATCGAGCGAGCGGAAGCTGATGATCGAATCCAGGCGGTTGCGGAACTCCGGCGTGAACAGGCGCTTGATGTCGGTCATCTCGTCGCCCGTCTCGCGGCGCGTCGTGAAGCCGATCGTCGCCTTCTGCATCGACTCGGCGCCCGCGTTCGTCGTCATGATGATGATGACGTTGCGGAAATCCGCCTTGCGGCCGTTGTTGTCCGTCAGCGTACCGTGGTCCATCACCTGCAGCAGCACGTTGAAGATGTCCGGATGCGCCTTCTCGATTTCGTCGAGCAGCAGCACGCAGTGCGGCTTCTTCGTGACGGCTTCGGTCAGCAGGCCACCCTGGTCGAACCCGACGTAGCCCGGCGGCGCGCCGATCAGACGGCTCACCGCGTGACGCTCCATGTATTCCGACATGTCGAAGCGGATCAGCTCGATGCCGAGCGTGAACGCGAGCTGGCGCGCCACTTCGGTCTTGCCGACGCCCGTCGGGCCGGAGAACAGGAACGCGCCGATCGGCTTGTCCATCTTGCCGAGGCCCGCGCGCGCCATCTTGATCGAGGCAGCCAGTGCGTCGATCGCCGGATCCTGGCCGAACACGACGCTCTTCAAGTCGCGGTCGAGCGTCTGCAGCTTGCTGCGATCGTCCTGCGACACGCTCTGCGGCGGCACGCGCGCGATCTTCGAGATGATTTCCTCGATCTCGCTCTTGCCGATCGTCTTCTTCTGCTTCGACTTCGGCAGGATGCGCTGGGCGGCGCCCGCTTCGTCGATCACGTCGATCGCCTTGTCCGGCAGGTGACGGTCGGTAATGAAGCGCGCCGACAGCTCAGCCGCGGCCGACAGCGCACCCGACGAATACTTGACGCCGTGATGCTCCTCGAAGCGCGACTTCAGCCCGCGCAGGATCGCGACCGTCTGCTCGACGGTCGGCTCCGACACGTCGACCTTCTGGAAGCGCCGCGACAGCGCCGCATCCTTCTCGAAGATGCCGCGATATTCGGTGAACGTGGTCGCGCCGATGCACTTGAGCGTGCCCGACGACAGCGCCGGCTTCAGCAGGTTCGATGCATCGAGCGTGCCGCCCGACGCGGCGCCCGCGCCGATCAGCGTATGGATTTCGTCGATAAACAGGATCGCGTGCGGACGCTCCTTCAGCTCTTTCAGCACCGTCTTCAGACGTTGCTCGAAATCGCCACGGTACTTGGTGCCCGCGAGCAACGCGCCCATGTCGAGCGAGTAGACCTGCGCGTTCGCGAGGATATCCGGCACTTCGCCGCGCGTGATGCGATAGGCGAGCCCTTCCGCGATCGCGGTCTTGCCGACGCCGGCCTCGCCGACGAGCAGCGGATTGTTCTTGCGGCGACGGCACAGCACCTGGACCACGCGCTCGACCTCGGGCTCGCGACCGATCAGCGGATCGATGCGGCCGTCCTTCGCCATCTGGTTCAGGTTCTGCGTGAACTGCGCGAGCGGCGTTTCCTTCTGCGCATTCGCGTCTTCGCTTTCCGCGTTCGCATCGGCCGACTTCGCGGCTTCGCCGTTGTTCGTCTTCGCGATGCCGTGCGAAATGAAGTTCACGACATCCAGGCGCGTGACGCCCTGCTGCTGCAGGTAGTACACGGCATGCGAATCCTTCTCGCCGAAGATCGCAACCAGCACGTTCGCGCCGGTCACTTCCTTCTTGCCGTTCGACGTCGACTGGACGTGCATGATCGCGCGCTGGATCACGCGCTGGAAACCGAGCGTCGGCTGGGTATCGACATCGTCGGTGCCCGGGACGGTAGGTGTGTTGTCGTGGATGAAATTGCGCAGGTTCTGACGCAAGTCCTCGATGTTTGCCGCGCACGCGCGCAACACCTCGGCTGCCGTCGGATTATCCAGCAGGGCCAGCAGCAAATGCTCGACCGTAATGAACTCATGGCGCGCCTGGCGTGCTTCCATGAACGCCATGTGCAGGCTGACTTCCAATTCCTGGGCAATCATGCTTCCTCCATCACGCACTGCAGCGGATGCCCGGCCTGCCGCGCATGGGTAACGACTTGCTCAACCTTGGTCGACGCGATGTCCCGCGTATAGACCCCACAAACCCCTCGCCCTTCGCGATGGACCTTCAGCATGATCTGCGTGGCCGTCTCGCGATCCTTCTTGAAATACTCCTGGACCACCATCACGACGAATTCCATCGGCGTGAAGTCGTCGTTCAGCAGCACCACCTTGTACATCGAAGGCGGCTTGAGCTTCTGCTGCTTGCGTTCCAGGACGGTGCTGTCCTGCTTGTCCGGGATAATCGCCATACACCCATTCTAAACAACTCGGACAGGCCCGCAATCCTGCCATTACCCGACCGACCGGCCGGCGCCCTCCCCGGAATCCCGGAACACGCGATCTTCTTCGCGCCATACGAAAGCCGGCTGCGGTGCCGGCTTTCACGCGTGGCGCAGAACACGAACCGTCAGGGGGAACGGCACCGAACGTCGTGTCCGCATCCAGTATCCCACAAGCCGGGACGACTCGAACGCGTGTCACTCGAGCCTGGTATATGAGCCGATTATGCGGCTTTTCAAGACCTCGCGCTTGGCCGCGTGCTGCTAAGCAAAGCCGGAAAAACCCTGAAAATGGGTTCTTTACAACGTCCCTCTAAACGTCTAAAAATTCCACTTGACACTCCAATAAAGAGCGCCAACAATCAAGCTGGCACTTTTTTCAATTTGCCGGTTGGCAAAATGAAAGAGGCCGAGGTGAGCTTGTGAGGGGGGAACGGCTGCATTTTCCGGTCGTTTAGCTTTTCGAGCGTGCTCGTGGTAAGTAGCAGCGACTGTGTGACAGGGGAAGTAGGAAATGGCAACTGGTATCGTTAAGTGGTTCAACGACGCGAAGGGCTTCGGTTTCATCACTCCCGATGAGGGCGGTGAGGATCTGTTTGCACACTTCTCGGCTATCACCATGAATGGCTTCAAGACGCTGAAGGAAGGCCAGAAGGTGAGCTTTGACGTCGTTCAAGGACCGAAGGGCAAGCAAGCGTCGAACATCCAGGCCGCATAAGGCACCGGATATCAGACGAAGAAACCCGGCGCATGGTTTGCGCCGGGTTTCTTTATTTGAGGCCGGCCAATCGATAATCGATTGGCCGGCCTTTTCGTTCAATCCCGATAATTGAACACGCATTGTCTTGTCTCGCGCGCAGATCGGATTCTCATCCGACGCGTGAAACATAATCACCACTTCGTTACACGACCTTCAGCGTGCCCATCATGCCGAGATCCTCGTGTTCGAGAATGTGGCAATGAAACATGCGCTCACCGGGCATGTCTTGCGTGACGAGAATCGTCACGGTTTCGCCGCTGCACACGTTCACCGTATCGCGCCATGCGCGGAACGGTTCGCTCGTGCGCGAACCGCCCGACGCGCGCTCGATCACCTGGAACTGCGTGCCGTGCAGGTGGAACGGATGATCCATGTCGGTGCCGTTGCGGATCGTCCAGCGCTCGACGTCGCCCCGGCGGCTCGTCAGCGTCGCGCGATGCGGCGCGTAGGTGTCGCCGTTGATCGTGAAGCGCATGCCCGCCGGACGGCCGTGCGCCGCGCCCTTCATCATCGCGTCCATGTCCATCTCTTCGCCGAACGCAACCTCCTTGTGCGCGACCGGCTCGCCCAGCGGCGCCACCGTGCGCAGGGTCGCGGGCAGCGCACGGGCGGTGGCCGGCGCGAATGCGACGTCAGCCAGGGCCAGCGCCGGATCGGGCGGCAGGCTGCCGTGCCCGTCATCGTGCGACATCGACATCTTGCGACGGTCGTATTCGGCCGCCTGCAGCACCGCACGCGACGCGCGATCACCGGCGCGCACCAGCAGCTCGGCCCGTTCGCCCGGCGCGATCAGCAGCGACGTGACACTGCGCGGCGCGTCGAACAGCCCGCCGTCGGTGCCCGCGTGCTCGAACGCACGGCCGTCATCGAACGCGACGCGCAAATAGCGCGCACTGCACGCGTTCCACACGCGCCAGCGCTCGTCGCCCGCGACGTCGATCCGCGGACGCCGTGCGCCGTTGACCAGTACGAACTGGCCCTCGCGGCCGTTCATCCAGTCCATCATGTCGTTCGGTGCAATCGTGCCGTCGCGCGCAAGCTTCAGGTCCGACACGAACAGGTTGCGCTCGGGCCAGCCCGCCAGCGGATCGTCCGCAGCGCGCACGACGAACGGGCCGGCGAGCCCGCGGAAGACCTGCTCGGCCGTCATCATGTGCGGATGCGGGTGGTACCAGTAAGTGCCGGCACTGCCCTTCGGCAACGTAAAGCGGTACACGTGCGACGCGCCGGGCGCGACGGGATCGGAAGGATTGCCGTCCTGGTCAGGCGGCACGGGCAGGCCGTGCCAGTGGATCGTCGACGGCTGCGGCAGCTTGTTCACGAACTTGATCTCGACCGTGTCGCCCTCGCGCACGTCGATCAACGGACCGACGACGGGGCCCTGCGTGCCCGCGCCGAACTGCCAGAACGTGGTCGGCCGTGCGCCGTGCAGCATCGGGCGCGCCACGGGCTGCGCCACCAGCGTGGCCCGGAACGTGCCGGGCTCGCGGCTTTCGTTCACTAGCGTGCGCAGCGCCGCGAGCGGCGCGCCGGCCGGCAGCGCGTCGGCGGCCGCGAGCGCGGCCGGTACAGACTTCCCGTGCTGCTCATGCCCCGCAGTCCCTGACATGCCCGACATGCCGGGCATGTCGTCCATCGCGTCCATGCCAGCCATGCCGGCGTGACCGGCATGCTGCGCCCACGCGGCGCGCGCGAACAGCGACGCAGCCGCGACACCGATGGCGCGCGACAGGAAGGTTCTCCGTATCATCAATCGTTCCTCGTTATCCATGCTGGGTCGCGCGGCCGCCGCGACACCCGCGCCGGCCGGCTGAAGCGCCGATGCGCGACGCAAATCCTGATGCCCGCGTCATCATAACCGCAGGCCCAAATCCAGAAGCGCCGCGGCCCGCCGGGCGGCGATACGCCGCAGGGCTCGACAACGCCGCCCCCGATTCGGCATGCATCGACCCGCATCGTCGATCGGCGATGCACGGCCGTTCGCGCGCGGCCGAAACGCCACCCAACCCTGCCCTGAGCGGCTCCCACGCGGTCGCCCGGCGCCTGCCGTTCGACCCCGCCACGGCGCCGGTCGCATCACCGATCCGCAAACCCGCCAATATTTCACGATGTGGAACAAATCTCTGCGTTGTAAAAATTCGTGGTGCAGGGCACAAATTTCCCGTTTCGCGATGCCAAAAAACGTTCCGCAATACAAAACGACGAGAATAATTATTTGTTTTTAAAAGAGAATTTTTGTTTAGTGAAGCCGTTCTACATGCACCATCCGACCGGGTCGCGGACGTAGACTTTGTTCCATGCACTGACGCTTCGCCACGACGTTCGATACGGAACCCGGCGCAAGCAGCCAGTCGGGCCACAGCCGGCCGAACCGGCAGGCGGCACAACAGAATCGCTTGTGATCAGAAAGGGAGAACGGAAATGAAGGGATTTCGCTTTGGTTCAGCGCTCGGGTCGTTCTACATCCTGCCGGGTAACGGCGGCTGGGAAGCGACGTTCGGCAACGCCCTGCTCGGCGCATTCTCGTGCCCCGAAGTGGCAGCCGACCACATCTCCCGCGGCGACTGCGAGCAACTGTCCGAACTGGACACGGCAACGCTCGAAGTGCCGCACGAAATCGCCGAATGGGAAATCGTTCACGTCTGAATGGCAAGCCAGCAACGAAAAACGCCCCGGGCGTCCGGGGCGTTTTTCTTTTGTAGCCGGCGGCAGGCAGCAAAGCCCGCCATCGCGGTACACGCATCGGCCCGCGCGATCGCGCGGCCTGCGTCAGGCGACCGCGTCGACGATGCCGTTCAGCGTCGCGCTCGGGCGCATGGCCTGGCTCGTCAGGTCGACGTTCGGACGGTAGTAACCGCCGATAGCCTGCGCCTTGCCCTGCGCGGCGGCCAGTTCTTCCAGAATGCGCGCTTCGCTGTCGGACAGCGCCTTCGCCACACCTTCGAACTGCGCCTTCAGCGCTGCGTCCTCGCTCTGCTCGGCCAGCGCCTGCGCCCAGTACAGGCACAGGTAGAAGTGGCTGCCGCGGTTGTCGAGGCCGCCAACCTTGCGCGCCGGCGACTTGTTCTCGTCCAGGAACTTGCCGGTCGCCTGGTCGAGCGTCTTCGCGAGCACGACCGCCTTCGGGTTCTGGTAGGCGTTGCCGAGGTGTTCGAGCGACGCGGCCAGCGCGAGGAATTCACCGAGCGAATCCCAGCGCAGGAAGCCTTCCTCGACGAACTGCTGCACGTGCTTCGGTGCGGAACCGCCCGCACCCGTTTCGAACATCCCGCCGCCGGCCATCAGCGGCACGATCGACAGCATCTTCGCGCTGGTGCCGAGTTCCATGATCGGGAACAGGTCGGTCAGGTAATCGCGCAGCACGTTGCCGGTGACCGAGATCGTGTCCTTGCCCGCGCGGATGCGCTCGAGCGAGAAACGCGTCGCGTCGACCGGCGTCATCACGCGGATGTCGAGGCCGTTCGTGTCGTGATCCTTCAGGTAACGCTCGACCTTCGCGATGATCTGCGCGTCGTGTGCGCGCGCCGGATCGAGCCAGAACACGGCCGGTGCGCCGGTCGCGCGTGCGCGGTTGACCGCGAGCTTGACCCAGTCCTGCACCGGTGCGTCCTTCGTCTGGCACATGCGCCAGATGTCGCCCGCTTCCACGGCATGCTCGAGCAGCACGTTGCCCGCTTCGTCGGTGACGCGCACGACGCCGTCCGCCGGGATCTGGAACGTCTTGTCGTGCGAACCGTATTCTTCAGCCGCCTGGGCCATCAGGCCGACGTTCGGCACGCTGCCCATCGTGACCGGATCGAACGCGCCATGCTGCTTGCAGTCCTCGATCACGGCCTGGTAGACACCTGCGTAGCAGCGGTCCGGAATCACGGCCTTCGCGTCGTACAGCTGGCCGTCCGGGCCCCACATGCCGCCCGAATCGCGGATCATGGCCGGCATCGATGCGTCGACGATCACGTCGCTCGGCACGTGCAGGTTCGTGATGCCCTTGTCCGAGTTGACCATCGCCAGGCGCGGGCGCACGGCGTATTCGGCCTTGACGTCGGCTTCGATCGCTTCGCGCGTATCGGCCGGCAGATCCTTCAGGCGCGCGTACAGGTCGCCGATCCCGTTGTTCGGGTTGAAGCCGACCTGCGCCAGCACGTCCGCGTGCTTCGCGAGCGCGTCGCGGTAGAACACCGACACGAAGTGACCGAACAGGATCGGGTCCGAGACCTTCATCATGGTCGCCTTCAGGTGCACCGAGAACAGCACGTCCTGCGCCTTCGCATCGGCGATCTGCGCGTCGATGAAGCTGCGCAGCGCGTTGCGGCTCATCACCGATGCGTCGATCACTTCACCGGCCTTCACGGCCGTCTTTTCCTTCAGCACCTTCTTCGCGCCGTCGGTCGTCGTGAGTTCGATCTTCACGCTGCCGGCGTCGGTGATCAGCGTCGACTTCTCGCTGCCGTAGAAGTCGCCTTCGCTCATGTGCGCGACGTGCGCCTTCGACGTGGCCTGCCACGCGCCCATCTTGTGCGGATGCTTGCGTGCGTAGTTCTTGACCGACAGCGGCGCGCGGCGGTCGGAGTTGCCTTCGCGCAGCACCGGGTTCACCGCGCTGCCCTTGATCTTGTCGTAGCGGGCCTTGACCGCCTTCTCTTCGTCCGTCGACGGATCTTCCGGATAGGCCGGCAGCTTGTAGCCCTGCGCCTGCAGTTCGGCGATCGCGGCCTTGAGCTGCGGCACCGATGCGCTGATGTTCGGCAGCTTGATGATGTTCGCTTCCGGCTTCAGCGTGAGCTGGCCCAGTTCGGCCAGATCGTCGGAACCCTTCTGCTCGGGCGGCAGGATGTCTGCGAATGCCGCGATGATGCGGCCGGCGAGCGAGATGTCGCGCGTCTCGACGGCAACGCCGGACGAGCGCGTGAAGGCCTTGACGATCGGCAGCAGCGAATAGGTCGCGAGCGCGGGCGCTTCGTCAGTGAGGGTGTAGATGATCTTGGGCGAAGTGGACATGGTCGATGCGTTGCTACGTGAAAATTTGGACTGAGAACGCCGGCGGGTAACCGGCGGGGAGCGACCGGGTCGGTCGCGAAAGGGGCACGCCGGCTCAGCCGGGCGGTGGTGTTGCGAGGGCCGTCATGTTCTACCTTGCAGGGGCTCCGGGCCGCATCGCGGCGCCGCGGCCCGCATGCCGGACCGCCCTGCCAACAAACCTGCCATCCACGAAACGCTCCGGCGCCGGCAGTAGGCGCCGGGGCGGCCGGACATGCGCCGGCCCACCCCGGAAGGGGACTTACATGTTCTCGATCAGCACTTCACCGAAGCCCGAGCACGACACCTGCGTCGCACCTTCCATCAGGCGCGCGAAGTCGTACGTGACGCGCTTCTGCAGGATCGACTTCTCCATCGCGGCGATGATCGCATCGGCTGCTTCCGTCCAGCCGAGGTGGCGCAGCATCATTTCCGCCGACAGGATCTCGGAACCGGGGTTCACGTAATCCTTGCCCGCGTACTTCGGTGCGGTGCCGTGCGTCGCTTCGAACATCGCGACCGAATCCGACAGGTTCGCACCCGGCGCGATCCCGATGCCGCCGACCTGCGCGGCCAGCGCGTCGGAGATGTAGTCGCCGTTCAGGTTCAGCGTGGCGATCACGTCGTATTCGGCCGGGCGCAGCAGGATCTGCTGCAGGAACGCATCGGCGATCGAATCCTTG
>NZ_JAAGPG010000069.1:0-7132 GCF_017104665.1 Burkholderia sp. Se-20378
GAAAAAAAAAATCCACGGGCCGCCGTCGATCAGCTCGCCGCCGAATTCCTTCTGTGCAAGCGCGTAGCCGGCGTCACGGAACAGGCCTTCCGTGAACTTCATGATGTTGCCCTTGTGCACCAGCGTGACCGACTTGCGATCGTTGTCGATCGCGTACTGGATCGCCTTGCGCACGAGACGCTCGGTGCCTTCGGTCGACACGGGCTTGACGCCGATCCCCGAAGTTTCCGGGAAGCGGATCTTCTTCACGCCCATCTCGTCCTGCAGGAACTTGATCACCTTCTTCGCCTGCTCGGAGCCCGCGGCCCATTCGATGCCCGCGTAGATGTCTTCCGAGTTCTCGCGGAAGATCACCATGTCGATCTTTTGCGGCTCGCGCACCGGCGACGGCACGCCCTTGAAGTACTGCACCGGGCGCAGGCACACGTACAGGTCGAGTTCCTGGCGCAGCGCGACGTTCAGCGAACGGATGCCGCCGCCGACCGGGGTCGTGAGCGGCCCCTTGATCGACACCACGTATTCCTTCAGCACCTGCAGCGTTTCGTCCGGGAGCCACACGTCCGGACCGTACACCTTCGTCGCCTTCTCGCCCGCGAAAATCTCCATCCAGTGGATCTTGCGCTTGCCCTTGTAGGCATGCGCGACCGCCGCGTCGACGACCTTGATCATGACCGGGGTGATATCGAAGCCCGTACCGTCGCCTTCGATATAGGGAATGATCGGCTGATCGGAAACGTTGAGCGAGAAGTCCTTGTTAACGGTGATCTTGTCACCGCCTTCCGGAACCTTGATGTGCTGATACGGCATGATCGACTCCAGTGACGTGGCTGAGCAGGTGATGCTGGTCGAAGCTGCGCGCGCGGCGGGGGCGCGGCATGGCCACCCCGTGACGGCAACAGCGAGCCGCTATTCTAGCGCCCCAACCGGGCACTTCGGCATGAAGCGCGGCACTGCGTATCAAGACCCCACTTATGTCTTATATAAGACAGAGGACTTGCCGTTCCGTATTATGCATTAAGATTCCGCCATTTGCCATAGACTACCCGCCCCCGCTTCCCGCGGCGCGCCGGGCGGATGCCCCGCCATGAACCTGATCGCCCTCAACAAGCCGTTCGGCACGATTTGCCAGTTTTCCGCGCACGAGACGCGCCCGTCGCTCGGCGACTGGGTAAAAACGCCCGGCGTCTACGCGGCCGGCCGGCTGGACGCGGACAGCGAGGGGCTGCTGCTGCTCACCGACGACGGCGCGCTGCAGGCGCGCATCGCCGAGCCGCGCCACAAGCTCGTCAAGCGCTACTGGGCGCAGGTCGAGGGCGCACCCGGCCCCGCCGACCTGAAGGCGCTCGCGCGCGGCGTCGACCTCGGCGACTACGTGACGCGTCCGTGCCGCGCCGAACTCATCGAACCGCCCGACACGCTGTGGCCGCGCAACCCGCCGATCCGCTACCGCGCCGCGATCCCGACGACGTGGATCGAGCTGGCGATCACCGAAGGCAAGAACCGGCAGGTGCGCCGGATGACGGCGGCCGTCGGCTTCCCGACGTTGCGCCTGGTGCGTGTCGGCGTCGGCGCACTGGATATATTCGCGCTCGGCATTGCACCCGGAGAAACAATCGCGCTGCCGCCGCGCGCGCCGTGGGATGGTTTCGCGCCCGCCGCATGACGAATTCGGGACGGGCGAATTTTTCGTCATCTTTTTCGTCAACCGCCTGCGAAGATCGCGCGTTAAACCGAGCAGATGCCAACCTTAGCTATCCGGCATTGGCAGCCGAACCCGTGTTTGCGTCACGAAAGCGACGTTTTTATCGAATACGATTCGGCGCCCGCAGCGCAATGAGAAATTTCTCGAAGCGTCTGTCAACCGAAAGGTGGATGGCACCGTTAGACGACATGACTCCTATTGCCGGGTCATTTGGTTAATTAACTAAAGCTGAGGAACACAACATGAACAAACTGATCGCCGCTCTGGTCGCTGGCCTCTTCGCAACGGCTGCTTTCGCACAAGCATCGGCTCCGGAAGCTGCTCCGGCTGCTGCTGAAGCTGCTTCGGCACCGGCTAAGCACGCTGCCAAGAAGCACCACGCAGCTAAGAAGCACCACAAGGCATCGAAGAAGGCTGCAGCAAGCGACGCAGCAGCACCGGCAGCTGCTTCGAACTAAGTAAGCTTGCTGTAATAACGCAGTCAAGAACACGCAGTCTTGCCGTTCTTACGGCGTTGAAAGGCAGATCACCGCAAGGCGATCTGCCTTTTTCTTTTTTGTGCCCGCCTGCACGCATCGCGTACCATGCGGGTCTTGTTTTCCAGATAGGAGCCTTGCTGTGCAATTCTCCCTGCGCTCGTCGCTCGGCCGCCTTGCGCGCGCCGCCGTGTTTCCCGCCGCGCTCGCCGTCATGGCGTTCGGCATGCAGGCCGCCAGCGCGCAAGTGCCGCCCGGCGCCAAGCAGCCGAGCGAATTCCCGCGCGTGAAGCTGCGCGCCGGCATGTACGTGATCGACGCGGCCGTCGCCGCGAACGACCCCGACCGCGAACAGGGGCTGATGTACCGTTCGCAGCTCGCGCCGAACGAAGGCATGCTGTTCGTGTTCAACGAGAACGCAGTGCACTGCTTCTGGATGAAGAACACGCTGATTCCGCTGTCGATCGCGTTCATTCGCGCGGACGGCACGATCACCGACATCGACGAGATGAAGGCCGAGACGACCGACAACCACTGCCCGCGCAACAACGGCGTCTATGCGCTCGAAATGAGCAAGGGCTGGTTCGCGGCGAAGGGCATCAAGCCCGGCATGAAGCTCGAAGGCCTGCCGCAGGCCCAGTAACGGCCATCGCCGCGGCGTCGCGCCGCGCACCGACCGAAGCCGGCCGCCCGTTGCGCGCCGGCTTTTTTTTCGCCCGCCGGCGGTGGCGCCCGACTTGATTCCACCGGCGCCGGCCGCATCTGCAAAAGCCACGCACAAGCGCTATGCTTTAAGTCTCGCTTGTCCAGCCCGGGCCCGCACTGTCGGCCCGCTTACATCCGAACCCAAGGAGGTTCACGTGCCCCGCAAAACCCCCATCGAGCGCTATCGCAATATCGGGATCAGCGCTCACATCGATGCCGGCAAAACCACGACGACCGAGCGCATCCTGTTTTACACCGGCGTGAGCCACAAGATCGGTGAAGTGCACGACGGCGCGGCCACGATGGACTGGATGGAGCAGGAGCAGGAACGCGGCATCACGATCACGTCGGCCGCGACCACGGCCTTCTGGAAGGGCATGGCCGGCAACTATCCTGAGCACCGGATCAACATCATCGACACGCCCGGGCACGTCGACTTCACGATTGAAGTCGAGCGCTCGATGCGCGTGCTCGACGGCGCGTGCATGGTCTACGACTCGGTCGGCGGCGTGCAGCCGCAGTCCGAAACCGTCTGGCGCCAGGCCAACAAGTACAAGGTGCCGCGCATCGCGTTCGTCAACAAGATGGACCGCGTCGGCGCCGATTTCTTCCGAGTGCAGCGGCAGATCGGCGAGCGCCTGAAAGGCGTCGCCGTGCCGATCCAGATTCCGATCGGCGCGGAAGATCATTTCCAGGGCGTCGTCGATCTCGTGAAGATGAAGGCGATCGTGTGGGACGACGAAAGCCAGGGCGTGAAGTTCTCGTACGAGGACATCCCCGCGAACCTCGTCGAGCTCGCGCACGAGTGGCGCGAGAAGATGGTCGAGGCCGCGGCGGAAGCGAGCGAGGAACTGCTCGAGAAGTACCTGCACGACCATGAGTCGCTGACCGAGGACGAGATCAAGGCCGCGCTGCGCAAGCGCACGATCGCGAACGAGATCGTGCCGATGCTGTGCGGCAGCGCGTTCAAGAACAAGGGCGTGCAGGCGATGCTCGACGCGGTGATCGACTACCTGCCGTCGCCGGTCGACGTGCCCGCGATTCTCGGCCATGACCTGCACGACAAGGAAGCGGAGCGTCATCCGAACGACGAGGATCCGTTCTCGTCGCTCGCGTTCAAGATCATGACCGACCCGTTCGTCGGCCAGTTGATCTTCTTCCGCGTGTATTCGGGTGTGGTCGAATCCGGCGACACGGTGCTGAACGCGACGAAGGACAAGAAGGAGCGACTCGGCCGGATCCTGCAGATGCACGCAAACGAGCGCAAGGAAATCAAGGAAGTGCGCGCGGGCGACATCGCGGCGGCCGTCGGCCTGAAGGAAGCGACCACCGGCGACACGCTGTGCGATCCGGCGCACCCGATCGTGCTCGAACGCATGATTTTCCCGGAGCCGGTGATTTCGCAGGCTGTCGAGCCAAAGACGAAGGCCGACCAGGAAAAGATGGGCCTGGCGCTGAACCGTCTGGCACAGGAAGATCCGTCGTTCCGCGTGCAGACCGACGAAGAATCCGGGCAGACGATCATTTCGGGGATGGGCGAGCTTCACCTCGAAATTCTGGTCGACCGGATGAAGCGTGAATTCGGCGTGGAAGCGACGGTCGGCAAGCCGCAGGTCGCTTATCGCGAGACGGTGCGCACGCCGGCGAAGGACGTCGAAGGCAAGTTCGTCAAGCAGTCGGGCGGCCGCGGCCAGTACGGGCATGCGGTGATCACGCTCGAACCGAACCCCGGCAAGGGCTACGAGTTCGTCGACGCGATCAAGGGCGGCGTGATTCCGCGCGAATACATTCCGTCGGTCGACAAGGGCATCCAGGAAACGCTGAAGAGCGGCGTGCTGGCGGGCTATCCAGTCGTCGACGTGAAGGTCACGCTGACGTTCGGTTCGTACCACGACGTCGACTCGAACGAAAATGCGTTCCGGATGGCCGGTTCGATGGCGTTCAAGGAAGCGATGCGACGCGCGAAGCCCGTGCTGCTCGAACCGATGATGGCCGTCGAGGTGGAAACGCCTGAAGACTTCATGGGCAACGTGATGGGCGACCTGTCGAGCCGTCGCGGCATCGTGCAGGGGATGGAAGACATCGCAGGCGGCGGCGGCAAGCTCGTGCGCGCCGAAGTGCCGCTCGCGGAAATGTTCGGCTATTCGACGTCGCTGCGGTCGGCCACGCAGGGCCGCGCGACCTACACGATGGAGTTCAAGCAGTACGCGGAAACGCCGGCCAACGTATCGGAAGGCGTGATCAGCGCGAAAGTGAAGTAAGCGCGGCGCGCTCGCGCGCTGCCGCTTGCAGACAAGGCCCGTCCGGTTCCGGACGGGCCTTTTTTCATTCGGCGCACGCGGCGTTCGCGGCTTTTTGATCGGCAAGCCAGGCATTTTTTTCGCGTGCCACAATGGATCGCGATTCGTCAGATGGAACCCGCCCGATGCCGCCCACCCCTGCCCTGCGCCGCCTGCTGATCCTCTATGCCGGCCTGATCGCCGCGAACGCCGCCGTCTGGCTGTGGGCGCTCGCCGTGTTGCGCGATCATCCGCTACTGCTCGGCACCGCGGCGATCGCGTATGGGCTCGGGCTGCGTCATGCGGTCGACGCCGATCACATCGCCGCGATCGACGTTGCAACGCGCAAGCTGATGCAGGAAGGCCAGCGTCCGGTGAGCGTCGGGCTGTTCTTCTCGCTCGGCCATTCGACGATCGTGATCGCCGCGACGCTCGGCATCGCGCTGACCGCGTTCGCGCTGCGCGACCGGTTCGATGCATTCCGCGAGATCGGCGGCACGATCGGCACGGCCGTGTCGGCCACTTTCCTGCTCGTGCTCGCGTGCGTGAACCTGGTGATCCTGCGCGACGTGTGGCGGCGCTATCGCGGCACGCACGGGCACGCGCACGATGCCGCGCATGTGCACCGTCCCGCCGGGCTCGTGTCCCGGCTGCTGCGTCCGCTGTTCCGGTTCGTGTCGAAGAGCTGGCACATGTATCCGGTCGGCGTGCTGTTCGGGCTAGGTTTCGATACTGCAACCGAAATCGGCCTGCTCGCGATTGCCGCCGCGCAGGCGAGCCAGGGGTTGCCGGTTTATACAGTCATGCTGTTTCCCGCGCTTTTCACCGCCGGCATGACGCTGATCGACTCGACCGACAACGTGCTGATGATTCACGCGTACGGCTGGGCGATGGACGATCCGCAGCGCAAGCTGCTCTACAACGCGAGCATCACGTTCGTGTCGGCGGCCGTCGCGCTGGCGATCGGCGGGATCGAGGCAGCCGGCCTGCTGGCCGACAAGCTGTCGCTGACGGGCCCCGTGCGCGACGCGCTCGATGCGCTCGGCGAGCGCTTCGGCTCGATCGGCTACGGCATCGTCGCCCTGTTCCTCGTCTGCTGGATCGCGTCGATCCTGTTCCACCGCTGGCAGCGCGCGGCCGATGCGCCTGCGCGCTGAACTTAACTCAGACGTTTCATTCCGGAAACAAAACTCCCCCCAAGACGTTGCATGCGCCGTCGCGCGCTTGCGTGCGCCTTGTGCGACGGGCGCAAGCGGCCGGTGGCACGGATCTCGCAGATAGGGATTCGCACGGCGGGCCCGCATGCCATCCCGCGCTCGAGGCTGACGTCCAGCGCCCGCCCGAACGCGATCGGCTGCCGACAGGACTACGAACCTTTAACGGCCCCCTGCACCACACGTAGATCGCCGCGCGGCGACGAGGCATCGCGCGCATGGGGAGGCCATGATGCTCAAGACGAAACAACCGTTCCGTACGCCGGGACGGCGCTATCGCGCAACCTTGTTCGCCGCGGCCGCGTTCGCGTGCTGCTGCTCATATGCCGTCGCACAGGATGCGACACCGGACGCCGCGGCCGATGCAGTTGCCCACGCGGACGCCATCATGACGCTGGTCGACGACGCTTCGCCTTGCGCAGCCAACCCGGCTGCGTGCGCGGTGCACGTCTTCGCCGGCGGACGCGCTGGCGGTAATGGCGCAGGCCCAGGCAGCAATGGCAGCGGCGGCAGCCCCGGTAGCGGAAATGGCAACAGCAGCGGTAGCGGCAACAACGGGAACGGTACCGTCGGGCCTGCTGGCGTCGGCGGAACGACGAGCGGAACATCCGGCGGCACGAGTGGTTCGGGTGGCTCGGGCCGCGGAGGCAATACGTCTGGCAGCGGGGGTTCGGGTGGTGGGTCTTCCAGGGGTGGATCTTCCGGGGGTGGGTCTTCCGCGGGTCGGTCTGCCGGGGGTGGTACGTCGGGTGTCGG
>NZ_JAAGPG010000685.1:0-3624 GCF_017104665.1 Burkholderia sp. Se-20378
CCGGCGCGGCCGGCGGCACGATCTTCGGCGCGGCCTGTTGCGCGGCGCTCAGCGCGTCGACCTGGCTTTTGGTCGTATGGCCTGCGAGCGTCGGCAGCGGTTCGTTGTTCGGCGAGCGGAAGTTGAACGCGCTCGTCAGGTCGCCGCACACCGCGCGGCGGTACGCGCTGATCTGCGGCTCCGCGACGCCGAAGCGCTTTTCGAGGAAAAGCAGCGTCGACGTGTGGTCGAACACCTGCGAGTTGACCCAGCCGCCGCGGCTCCACGGCGACACGACCCACATCGGCACGCGCGGGCCCGGACCGTACGGGCGGCCGTCGATTGCCGGCTGGCTCGACGTGGCCGGCGTGAAGTCGTGGTACTCGGCGGCGACGTCGGCATCCCGCAGCGTATGGCCGCCCGCGAGCGTGCCGTCGGCGTTGCGCGACGGCACGGCCGGCGACGGCAGGTGGTCGAAGAAGCCGTCGTTCTCGTCGTAGTTGACCAGCAGCACGGTCTTGCTCCACACCTCCGGGTTCGCCGTGAGCGCATCGAGTACCGCCTGCACGTACCAGCCACCCTGCGCGGGGCTCGACGGCCCCGGGTGTTCGCTGTACACGGACGGCGGGATGATCCACGACACCTCGGGCAGCGTGCCGTTGCGGATGTCGTCGCGGAACGATTCGAGGAAGCCGTACGGCATCGTGTTGCCGAACCCCTTCGCGAGCGGGCTCAGCGGATCGTCGATCGCCGGATCGTAGAACGCGCCGGCCGCCGTCACGGGCTGCGTGATGTCCGTCGACGCGACGTACGCGGGCCGGCGCGCGGGCGGCATCTGCTCGATCGCCGCGCGCCAGTGACGGAAGCTCATCATCTCGTTGCAGCCGAAGTTGTCGATCAGGCTCTGGTAGACCTTCCATTTCACGCCGGCCTGCTGCAGCCGGTCGGCGTAGGTGGTCCAGGTCCAGCCCTGGCTCGACGGGCCGATGTCGTTGCCGCCGTTGAACTGGTTGTTCAGCGCGGCGATCTTCACGCGGCTGCCGTCGGCCGGGCTGATGCCGTTCGGGCCGTTGGTGCCGCTCCAGTAGAACAGGCGGTTCGCGATCGTGCCCGTGTGCATCCCGCAGTGGTAGTGGTCGCACAGCGTGAACGCATCGGCGAGCGCGCGCTGGAACGGGACTTCCGCCGCGTCGTAGTAGCCCATCGACAGCGGCGTCTTCGCGTCGGGCCAGCGGTTCATCCGGCCGTGGTCCCACGCGGCCTGCGCATCGGCCCACGTGTGCGGCGTGCCGCCCGCGCGCTGCGCGTTGCCCTGGCTCGCGTCGAGGTGATACGGCGTGACGGTGGTGGCGGGCGTCGGCTTCGTGTACGTCTGGTAGAACACGTTGCGGCCGTTCGGCGACGGCACCGCGAAGCGGTCGCCGTAACCGCGCACGCCCTTGAACGTGCCGAAGTAGCTGTCGAATGCGCGGTTCTCCATCATCAGCAGCACGACGTGCTTCACGTCCTTGATGGTCCCCGTTTCGTGAAACGCGGGAATCGCGAGCGCGCGGCGGATGCTTGGCGGAAACGCGGACAGCGCGGCGGCGGCGAGGCCGGAAGTGGCGGTCTGCTGAAGGAATTTACGGCGTGACGTCATGGCGTTCGGGTCCTGTGATGATGGGAGCGTTCGTGACTTCGTCTGGCGGCGCCCGTGCATCGCCCCCCCTGGGACGACGAGTTGTGCGGCGTGTGCGTTCGAGTGCGTCGGCCGCGCAGGGCGGAGGTGCGCGTATCGCGCGCGATGCGTGGTGTCGCGCGGATGCCCTGGCCGTCGCCGCGATCCTGTGCAACGCGCGCTCGTGATGCGCGGGGCAGGACGTCGGCACACACCGGCCCGGCGCATGCCGGGTTGGGCGGCGCCCAGTCTAGGGAGACGACGTGACGTCGACGTGATGAAGACATGACATCGCATGTCGCGCGCGTGACGTTGCGTGCGCAACGATTGATCGGAGAGCGATGCGCGATGGAAGCGAGTCAGGAATTACCGATTGCAGTGTGCGGAACCGGTCAGATTTTTCCGGTTCGCGGTGGCGTGGCGTGGCGTGGCGTGATCGCGTGTCGTTGCGGGGGCAACGGCATCGCATGACGCCCATGTTTCAAATGCGTGAAATCGGATAAGCTCGATCTGTTGCTGCGCATGTGCGCAGTCCGCGCGACAGGCGCGACTTTTCGGAACCGGCCCACCCATGACCGACATCAAGATCCGGCACAGCGAGACGCACGACGTCGACGCGATCCGGCAGATCGCCGCGCATCCCACCGTGTACGCGAATACGTTGCAGCATCCGTTTCCGTCGTTCGAAAAATGGCAGAAGCGGCTCGAAGGCGCGCGCGAGCAAGGCATGAGCCTCGTCGCCGAAATCGACGGCGTGGTGGTCGGCCATCTCGGCCTGCATCCCGAACAGAATCCGCGCCGGCGCCATGCGGCAGGGCTCGGCATGATGGTCGACGCGGCGCGTCACGGGCGCGGCATCGGCGGCCGGTTGCTCACGGCTGCGATCGATCTCGCGGAAAACTGGCTGAACATCACGCGTCTCGAGCTGACCGTGTTCACCGACAACCGTGCGGCGATCGCGCTCTACGAGAAGCATGGCTTCCGGATCGAGGGTGAATCGCCGGGCTATGCATTGCGCGATGGCGTGCATGAATCCGTGTATCACATGGCACGGATCAAGGCGCGGCAGTGAAGGCTCGGCCGACGCGTCTCTGACAGCACGCGCGGCCGCGATGCCGCGCGTCATATTCATTCGAGAATTCGTTCGTTTTCTGTCGGCTGTGCCCGTCGTATCGTTGAATGATTTGCCGGTCGCCTCGGCCGGCGTGTGCATTTCCGTAACGATCATGCGCGGCGTTGCACGTCGGCTGGCTTCATCGTCATCGCCTCAAGGCCGTTACTTCACGGCCAGCGCTTCGCGCGCCGCACCTTCCCGCAACCGTCTCTTTCAACGGACCCGCTTCGATGAAAACCGCTCTCCGGAATCTGACCGCCGCCTGCCTGCTCGCCGCCGCGGGTGCGGCGCTTGCCGCTGCCACGCCCACGGGCGCCCCGGTGGCAAGCGCGTCGCCTGACGGCGCACACCTGCCGCCCGGCATCGCGTGGCAGCACGGCGACGTCGACGCCGCCTTCGCGTTGGCGAAGCGCACCGGCAAGCCGCTGCTGCTCTACTGGGGCGCGGTGTGGTGCCCGTCGTGCAACCAGGTGAAGTCGACGATCTTCAGCCAGCAGGCATTCAAGACCCGCTCGTCGTTCTTCGTGCCCGTGTATCTCGACGGCGATACCGAAAGCGCGCAGAAGCTCGGCGAGCGTTTCAAGGTGCACGGCTATCCGACGATGATCCTGTTCCGTCCCGATGGCACCGAAGTGACGCGGCTGCCGGGCGAAGCCGATCTCGATCGCTACATGCAGGCGCTGTCGCTCGGGATGACGGCCGCGCATCCGGTGCGGCAGACGCTCGCGACCGCACTGAAGAACGGCGCGTCGCTGACACCGGACGAATGGCGCCTGCTGGCCGACTATTCGTGGGATACCGACGGCGCGCTGCCGGTGCAGGCCGATCGCGTCGCCGAGACGCTGCAGTCGCTCGCGCAACGCGCGCGCGCGGC
>NZ_JAAGPG010000686.1:0-3613 GCF_017104665.1 Burkholderia sp. Se-20378
TGATCGGCGTCGCGGCGCTGCCGCACGATGCCGACGCGGCGGCCTGCGCGCAACGGCAGCACCTGCTCGCGACGAGCGGCGTGCCGGTGCTCGTGTGCACGTCGCGGCGATCGCCTGCCGAGGCGCGCGTGATGGCGCGTTGCCTCGATGCGCATCGCGCGGTCGAAGGGTGGCTGCATGCGCTGATGGCATTCGGCGCGAACGTGGAAGCGGACACCCGGCAACAACAAGCGGCCGACACGCAGGATGCGCTGGCATCGCTCGCCGCACTGCAGCGCGCCCGGGTCGGCACGGCCGCCGAAGCGCGTCTCTTCGCGACATTGCGCGTCCGCGCGGAGTGCGTCGCGGCCGAACTGGACGAACTCGACCGCCAGCGGCAGCGCGACGCGCAAGCGCTCGATGCGCTCATGCGGATCGCCGCGGACGGGCTGCCGTCGGCCGCGTTCGACATGGCGCTCGCCCGCTATGCGCACGGCGCGTTCGAGCAGATGGGGCGGATGGAAGGCGTGATTTTCCCGGCCGCGCGGCGCTATCTCGGCGACGCGGACTGGGCCGGACTGGATGAATCGCTGGCGGACGGCGCAGCCGCGACGCCGCCACGCGCGAACGAACCGAACGAACCCGACGATGCGCGACGCGCATCCGACTGACACCCTACGGAGAACAACATGGCACATGCAGTGCGATTCCACGAAACCGGCGGCCCCGAGGTCCTGCGCTGGGAGGAAGTCGACGTCGGCGACCCGGGCCCCGGCCAGGTGCGCCTGCGGCACGACGCGGTCGGCCTGAATTTCGCCGACACGTACTTCCGCAGCGGCCTGTACCCGGTGCCGCTGCCTGCCGGCCTCGGCGTCGAGGCGGCCGGCGTGGTCGAAGCGGTCGGCCCCGGCGTGACGAACGTCGCCGTCGGCGACCGTGTGACCTACACGGGCTTCCTGAACACGCTCGGCGCGTACAGCACCGAACGGCTGATCCCCGCCGCGCCGCTCGTGCGGCTGCCGGCCGGCATTTCGTGTGAAACGGCCGCGGCGATGACGATGCGCGGCCTGACGTCGGCCTACCTGCTGCGCCGCATCCATGCGTTCGCGCCGGGCGACACGATCCTGCTGCACGCGGCCGCCGGCGGCGTCGGGCTGATCGTGTCGCAATGGGCGAAGCTGCTCGGGCTCAACGTGATCGGCACCGTCTCCAGCGCGCACAAGGCCGAAATCGCCCGCGCGCACGGTTGCGACCATGCGATCGACTACAGCCGCGAGGACGTCGCGAAGCGCGTGCGTGAATTGACGGACGGCGCGGGCGTCGACGTCGTGTTCGACAGCGTCGGCAAGGACACCTTCGAAGGCTCGCTCGATTCGCTGAAGCGGCGCGGGCTGATGGTGTGCGTCGGCACAGCGTCGGGCCCGATCCCGCCGTTCGATCCGCAGCGCCTCGCGATGAAGGGCTCGCTGTACCTGACGCGCCCGGCGCTGGCCGACTACATCGCCGATCCGGCCGAGAAGAACGACCTGGCCGGCGAACTGTTCGCGCACGTCGCGGCCGGCCGGATCCGGATCGAAATCAACCAGCGCTACGCGCTGCAGGATGCCGCGCAGGCGCACCGCGATCTCGAATCGCGCAAGACGACCGGTTCGTCGGTGTTCATCGTCTGAGGAGACGCGCATGCGAGTCGAACCCCTGACCTGCGCGATCGGCGCGGAACTGCTGGATGTGAGCCTCGCCGACGCCGTGCACGACGACGGCCTGTTCGCCGAGATCCGCGCGCAATTGCTCCGGCATCGCGTGCTGTTCCTGCGCGACCAGGACTTCACGCGCGCCGAGCATGTCGCGTTCGCGCGGCGCTTCGGCGAGCTCGAGGATCACCCGGTTGCCGGCAGCGATCCCGAACACCCGGGGCTCGTGCGGATCTATAAGTCGCCCGACCAGCCGAACGACCGCTACGAGAATGCGTGGCACAGCGATGCGAGCTGGCGCGTGGCGCCGCCGTTCGGCTGTGTGCTGCGCTGCATCGACGGTCCGCCGGTTGGGGGCGACACGATGTGGGCGAACATGGTGCTCGCGTACGAGCGCCTGCCGGAGCACGTGAAGCAGCAGATCGACGACTTGCGCGCACGCCACAGCATCGAGGCGAGCTTCGGCGCGGCGATGCCGATCGACAAACGTCTCGCGCTGAAGGCGCAGTACCCGGACGCCGAGCACCCGGTCGTGCGCACGCATCCCGAAACCGGCGAGAAGGTGCTGTACGTGAATGCGTTCGCGACGCATTTCACGAACTTCCACACGCCGGCGCGCGTGCGGGTCGGGCAGGACGCGAACCCCGGCGCCGGCCAGTTGCTGCAGTACCTGATCAGCCAGGCTTATATCCCCGAGTACCAGGTGCGCTGGCGCTGGAAGAAGAACAGCGTCGCGATCTGGGACAACCGCAGCACCCAGCACTACGCGGTGATGGACTACCCGCCGTGCGTGCGCAAGATGGAGCGCGCGGGCATCGTCGGCGACGTGCCGTTCTGAGCGCGGCAGCACCGTAACCGGTCTCTGAAAAAACCATGCAACGCGCCGGGCATCCCGCCCGGCGCGGCGGGATACGCACGCCCGTACGCCTGAAATACAACGATTTCCACTGGAGGACGACATGCAATTTCTCGACGATTCGCTGCACCCGGAAAACCAGGACAAGGTGGTCATCACGGTCGCGCCGTACGGCCCCGAATGGATGCCGGCCGATTTTCCGGAAGACATTCCGGTGACGATGGACGAGCACGTGCAGAAGGCCGTCGACTGCTACAACGCGGGCGCGACGGTGCTGCACATGCACGTGCGCGAGCTCGACGGCAAGGGCAGCAAGCGGCTGTCGAAGTTCAACGAGCTGCTCGGCCGGCTGCGCGAGGCGGTGCCCGACATGATCCTGCAGGTGGGCGGCTCGATCTCGTTCGCGCCGGAAGGCGAGGGCGCCGATGCGAAATGGCTGTCCGACGACACGCGCCACATGCTCGCCGAGCTGACGCCGAAGCCCGACCAGGTGACGGTCGCGATCAACACCGTGCAGATGAACATCACCGAGCTGATGAACCGCAAGGACATCGCCGGCACGTCGCTGAACGAAGCCGCTCTGTGGGACGCGTACCGCGAGATGACCGTGCCAGCCGGCCCCGGCTGGGTCGACGAGCACCTGCGCCGCCTGCAGGCGGCCGGTATCCAGCCGCATTTTCAGCTCACCGGCATGCACGCGCTGGAAACGCTCGAACGGATCATCCGCCGCGGCGTGTATCGCGGCCCGCTGAACGTCACGTGGGTTGGCATCGGCGGCGGCTTCGACGGCCCGAATCCGTACAACTTCATGGAATTCGTGCGGCGCTGCCCGGACGGCGCGTGCATCACGCTCGAATCGCTGATGAAGAACGTGCTGCCGATCAACACGGTCGCGATGGCGCTGGGCCTGCATCCGCGCTGCGGGATCGAGGACACGATCATCGACCAGAAGGGCAACCGGATGACGTCGGTGCAGCAGGTCGAGCAGTGCGCACGAATCGCACGCGAACTCGGCCGCGACATCGCTACCGGCAAGGAGGCGAAGGCGATCTACCGGATCGGCGTGCAGTACGACGGCATCGACGAG